>NZ_DASWOM010000090.1:0-32806 GCF_036398755.1 Acerihabitans sp.
AAGCCTCCGATAAATCGGAGGCTTATAGAGGAATTATTGACAATATTTTCCAAGGTGCTTTTTAAAATGGAATATCGTCGTCAAAATCCATCGGCGGTTCATTACCCGCGGCCGGCGCATTAGTGTTCTGCGCGGCCGGACGTCCGGCGGCTGCGGGCGCCGCCGGCGCCGCGGCGCCCGGGTTGCCGCTGAACTGCGCGTTGCCGCCGCTCTGCGGCTGCTGAGGCTGACCCCAGCCACCCTGCTGGCCGCCGCCCGCACCGGCACCCGCCGCGCCGCCGCCCTGGCGGCCGCCCAGCATCTGCATGGTGCCGCCGACGTTAACCACGACTTCGGTGGTATAACGTTCCTGGCCGCCCTGATCGGTCCATTTACGCGTTTGCAGCGCGCCTTCTATATAGACCTGGGAGCCTTTTTTCAGATATTCGCCGGCCACTTCCGCCAGCTTGCCGAACAGCACCACGCGGTGCCATTCCGTTTTTTCCTTGCTCTCGCCGGTCTGCTTGTCGCGCCAGCTTTCGGAGGTGGCCAGGGTCATATTGGCCACCGCTCCACCGTTCGGCATGTAGCGGACTTCCGGATCCTGGCCCAGATTTCCGACTAGAATCACTTTATTAACGCCTCTGCTGGCCATGTCGACTCTCCTGATAAGATGTTTTACTGAATATGTTTACATAACGTGTTTACGTAAGTGTAATGCGTAAAGTTTACCACGCAAATGGCCAAAGGACACGGGTGAAAATCATTGCGGAGGGGATCGCAGCGTGATGAATGCAGAGTTTAACGTTACAATCAATACTGGATATTCGTTCAGCTTTTTTTGTGCCATAATTGTCCGTTTCGCGCCCGGCGTGCCTTAGCATGCATACCGGGCGGCAAATATTCATCCGGTGTCGGGATTAAGTTGAATGGATAAGATCGAAGTTCGGGGTGCTCGTACCCACAATCTGAAAAACATTAGTCTGATTATTCCCCGCGACAAGCTCATCGTGATTACCGGCCTGTCCGGCTCCGGCAAGTCCTCGCTGGCGTTCGATACCCTGTATGCCGAGGGTCAGCGCCGGTACGTCGAATCATTGTCCGCGTATGCCCGCCAGTTTCTGTCGTTGATGGAAAAACCGGATGTTGACCATATCGAGGGGCTGTCTCCCGCCATATCCATCGAGCAGAAATCCACCTCGCATAACCCGCGCTCCACGGTCGGGACCATTACCGAAATCCACGACTACCTGCGCCTGCTTTTTGCCCGGGTCGGCGAACCGCGCTGTCCCGATCACGACGTACCGCTGGCGGCGCAGACCGTCAGCCAAATGGTGGATAATGTGCTGGCGCTGCCGGAAGGCAAGCGCCTGATGCTGCTGGCGCCGATTGTCAAAGACCGCAAAGGCGAACACAGCAAAACCCTGGAAGGCCTGGCCACCCAGGGTTATATCCGCGCCCGTATCGACGGCGAAGTGTGCGATCTCTCCGATCCGCCCAAACTGGAGTTGCAAAAGAAGCACACCATTGAAGTAGTGGTCGACAGGTTCAAGGTACGCGAGGACCTGGCCCAGCGCCTGGCGGAGTCGTTCGAAACCGCGCTCGGCCTGTCCGGCGGCACGGCGGTGGTGGCGGAGATGGACGACAATGACGCCGCGGAGCTGCTGTTCTCAGCCAACTTCGCCTGTCCGATCTGCGGCTACAGCATGCCGGAGCTGGAGCCAAGGCTGTTCTCCTTTAACAATCCGGCCGGCGCCTGTCCGACCTGCGACGGCCTGGGCGTGCAGCAGTACTTCGATCCGGAACGGGTATTGCAGAACGAGGAAATCTCGCTGGCGGGGGGCGCCATACGCGGCTGGGATCGGCGCAATTTCTACTATTTCCAGATGCTGCGCTCCCTGGCGGAACATTATAAATTCGATGTCGAGGCGCCGTTCAACGCCCTGGACGCCACGGTGCAACAAAAAATCCTGTTCGGCTCCGGCAAGGAAACCATTGAGTTCAGGTACCTTAACGATCGTGGCGACAGTTCGATCCGGCGTCACCCTTTCGAAGGCGTGCTGCCGAACATGGAGCGCCGTTATAAAGAGACCGAATCCTCGGCGGTGCGCGAGGAGCTGGCGAAATATATCAGCAATCGTCCCTGCGCCAGCTGCGGCGGTACCCGCCTCAGGCGCGAGGCGCGCCATGTGTTTGTGGAAAACACCACGCTGCCGACCATTTCAGATATGGGCATCGGCAATGCGCTGGGATTCTTTGATGAAATGAAACTCAGCGGCCAGCGCGCGCAGATTGCGGATAAAATCCTGAAAGAGATCCGCGATCGGCTGAAATTCCTGGTGAACGTCGGTCTGAACTACCTCTCGCTATCCCGCTCGGCGGAAACCCTGTCCGGCGGCGAGGCGCAGCGCATCCGTCTGGCCAGCCAGATCGGCGCCGGCCTGGTGGGCGTGATGTATGTGCTGGACGAACCGTCCATCGGGCTGCACCAGCGTGATAACGAGCGCCTGCTGGAAACGCTCGTCCATTTACGCGACCTGGGCAATACGGTCATCGTGGTCGAGCATGACGAAGACGCCATCCGGTCGGCGGACCATATTATCGATATCGGCCCCGGCGCGGGCGTACACGGCGGTGAAATCGTCGCCGAAGGCACCGCCGAGCAGATCATGGCCAACCCGGCCTCGCTGACCGGCCAGTTCCTGAGCGGTAAACGTGAAATCGCCATACCCGAACACCGCATACAGGCCGACCCCACCAAGGTGCTGAAGCTTATCGGCGCCCGCGGCAACAACCTCAAGGACGTCACCCTGACCCTGCCGGTAGGCCTGTTTACCTGCATCACCGGGGTGTCGGGGTCCGGCAAATCGACGCTGATCAACGACACCCTGTTCCCGGTGGCGCAGCGCCAGCTGAACGGCGCCACCACGACTGAAGTGGCGCCTTATCGCGATATCCAGGGGCTTGAGCATTTCGATAAGGTGATCGATATCGACCAAAGCCCGATCGGGCGTACGCCGCGCTCCAATCCGGCCACCTACACCGGCGTGTTTACGCCGGTGCGGGAATTGTTTGCCGGCGTGCCTGAGTCCCGTACCCGTGGCTATACCCCGGGGCGTTTTAGTTTTAACGTGCGCGGCGGACGTTGCGAAGCCTGCCAGGGCGACGGGGTGATTAAAGTGGAAATGCACTTCCTGCCGGATATCTACGTACCCTGCGATCAGTGCAAAGGGCAGCGTTACAATCGTGAAACCCTGGAAGTGAAATATAAGGGCAAAAATATCCATGAAGTGCTGGATATGACCATCGAGGATGCCCGCGAGTTTTTTGACGCGGTGCCCGCGCTGGCGCGCAAGCTGCAAACCCTGATCGACGTGGGCCTGTCCTATATCCGGCTGGGCCAGTCGGCGACTACCCTGTCCGGCGGCGAGGCGCAGCGCGTGAAGCTGGCGCGCGAGCTATCGAAACGCGGCACCGGCCAGACGCTGTATATTCTTGATGAACCCACCACCGGCCTGCATTTCGCCGATATCGAACAGCTGCTGGCGGTGCTGCACCAGCTACGCGATCAGGGCAATACCATTGTGGTCATCGAGCATAACCTGGACGTGATTAAAACCGCGGACTGGATTGTCGATCTGGGTCCGGAAGGGGGCAACGGCGGCGGCGAAATCCTGATTTCCGGGACCCCGGAAACCGTGGCGGCCTGCAAAACCTCCCATACCGCGCGTTTCCTCAAGCCGATCCTGGAACGCAAACATCATCCGGTAACCTCCGCCGGCTGATAGCGCATCCAGGCTGACCCTCAACGCAGGCCGGTTTACCAGCCCGCGGCGGGGGTGAGACTGAAGTTGCCTGCAAACTTACGCCGGGCCGGCGCCCGGCGTTTCATTTCTAGACGCCCTGTTGCGCATAAGCCGCCTGGTGAAAATCAATTTCCCACTCCAGCACCTGCCCGTACAGGGCGGAAAGGCGCCGGCGCTCCGTCTCCGGCAAAGCCGCGGCGCAGGCATCCAGCTCCTCTTTTAGCCAGCGCGCCTGGGCAAAAAACGCCTCGGCGGCATGCATATCCACCCAATGGCGCAGGTCGGCGTCCGCCTGCGCCGACTCGCTGGCGCGACGGCACCAGGTGTAATACATCCATTCGGCGCCGAACATCAGGGTAATGATATCGGCATAACCGCCCTCTCGCGCCGCCGCCAGCATCCCGTCGCGAAAACGGCCGACCGCCGGCAAATCGCGCTGATAGTGGTTAACATCGATGCCGCGCCTTGCCAGCACCTGCTCAAAATAGCCCATCTGCTCGTCCACCAGCGCGTTAAGCACCCCCACCAGCCAGCGCTGCTGGCGGATACCCGGCGCCTTACTGACCGCCAGGGCGAAAATGCCGATGGCCGTGGCGACAAAATCGCCTTCAAACACCAGATATTGGTTAAATACCCTGGCGGGCAGCTTATCCTGTTCGATATCAATGACAAACCGATGTTCCTGCATGGCCCGCCAGGCGGATTGATGTTCGGCCAGCAGCTGTTCGGTGAAACTGGTCATGATCACGCCTCCAGCGCGGACCGCGCCGCGGCCATAAAGTGCTTCACCCGCGCCGGCTCCACTTCGTTCCACCATACGCCGCCCACTTTCAGGGTGCTGGCGACGATCACGCCTTGGGTGCGCTGCAAAATCTGCCCGACGTTATCCGCAGTGACGCCCGAGCCGACCAGCAACGGCAACGCCGTGGCCGAACGTATTTCGTCAATTTCCTCCAGGGTGGCGCTGTCGCCGGTGCGCTGTCCGGTGGCGATCACCGCGTCGGCCTGGAAAAAGTCCACATCGCGGGTCAATTCCTGGATGCTGCGATCGGCGACGATGGCATGGCTGCCGTGTTTAACATGACTGTCGGCAAACACCCGGATATGCTCGGCGCGCAGCAAACTGCGATAACGCAGCGCCTTGGCCGCCGCCCCTTCGATAAAACCTTCATTGGCGATGTAGGCGTTCGCCCATTGGTTGACCCGGATAAAATCCGCGCCGCCCGCCAGCGCCGTCGCCAGCGCCGGCAGCGCCGCATTGGCCAATACATTGATACCGAGCGGCACGCCGAATTCCATTTTTATCCGATCGGTAATCACCGACATTAACGCCGCCGTTTCCGGACCGATATCCTCGGGTTTGGAAAAAGGAATATCGCCATGGTTTTCCACAATTAAACCATGCACTCCGCCTTCGATATAACTTTTAGCATCATAAAGGGCGCGATCAATTATTTTATCGAACGACTGGCCTTTATATTGCGGCGAACCGGGAAATGCCTCGCAATGGACTACGCCAATAATGGCTTTTTTTCTTGAAAATATATCTTGTATTGCACTTGGTTTTTCTGCTGATATAGATGCCATTGTATTTCACCTTGTAAGGAATAAGTTATGCACGTCTATGTCGTGGGTAATATGGGCGTTGACCAAACCTATCTTATCGATGAACTGCCGGAAAAAGGCGCATCGATCCACGGGCGTAAAATAGCGCAGGATTTGGGCGGTAAGGGCGCCAATCAGGCGATAATATTGGCGCGATGCGGCATAAACACCACATTGATTGCCGCTCGTGGCCATGATCATCAAGGCGACTGGTGCCGCAATAAATTAGCACAGGAATCATTAACCTTATTGCCAGAAAATCCATTGGACTGCGCGACCGATACCTCGATTATTTTAAACAGCGCCGACGGGGATAATGTCAACATCACCACCACCACCGCCGCGGAAATGTTATCTCTGGCGCAGATAATCGCCGCATTGGCCGACGCCCGCCCGGGCGATATTGTCTTGCAACAGGGCAATTTCTCAATTGAAAAAACCCAGGCTATTTTTGAATATTCGCGCAGCCGCCGGTTATACACGGTATTCAACCCTTCCCCGGTCAAACCCGAATTTGCCCGGCTCTGGCCGTTGATCGATCTGGCCGTGGTAAACAGCGTCGAAGCCCGCTTGCTCGGCGCCGGCCTGGTCCGGCGCGACGACGCCGCGCGGCGCCTGCAGGCCGGGGGCGGCGGCGCGCTGGTTATGACCCTGGGCGCCGACGGCGCGATATTGTTCAGGGATGGCAAGCAACAGCGGGCCGAGGCCGCACCCTGCCGGGTGGTCGACACCACCGGCGCCGGCGATACCTTCCTGGCGGTGATGCTGGCCTCCGCGCTGCGCCGCGCGCTGCCGGTGGATGACGTCGCCCTGCGCCACGCGGGCCTGGCGGCGGCTATCACCATCGGGCGCAGCGGCACGCACAGCGCATTTCCCACCCGCGCCGAGCTCAGCGCAATCCTGGCGTAGCCGGACATCCGCATCCGGCCCCGCCCGGGCCGGGTTAACCCGCGAATCACAGCCTTATGAACCATGACGATGATCTTCAGGCCAATCGGCGTTATTCAAACAACGGGCGATAGGTATCGACATTGGCTTTGGTCACCACCGTGGCCGGCACCAGAATGGTTTTCTCCACCGTTTTCCCGGCGGTGGCCGAATTCAGCGCCTTCAGGGCTTCGGCGCCCATTTTGCGCGGATCCTGTTGCAAAACCGCCGCCACGTATCCCTGGTCGATGCCGGTAATCGCCTGGGCAGTCAAATCCCAGCCGAAAACCTTGATATCGCCCTGGCGTCCCTGGTTGACCACCGCCGCCATGGCGCCAAGCAACGCCGGTTCGCCGGTGGCGTAAATCGCGGTCATATCCGGGTTGCCGGTTATCAGATTTTCCGCCGCGGTCAGGGCGTCATCCTGGATATTGCGTCCGTCCACCACATCGGCGACCTTGATGGCCGGATTCTTTTTGATTTCATCCTCAAAGCCTTTCTGGCGGGCATTCTGGATAGCCGAATTCAGGGCGCCGACGATGCCGACCTTCACTTTGCCGCCCATATTTTTTTGTACATAATCGGTAAAATATCCGCCCAGGATCTGGCCACCTTTAACGTTATCCACGCCGACCTGGGAAATATGCGGACCGTCCGGGAGCACCGCGTCAATGGCGATAACCGGTATATGGGCGTCCGCCGCTTCCTTGATGGCCGGCATAATGCCGTTGACATCAATGGCGTCCACCAGAATGCCTTTAACGCCTTGCTGGATATAATTTTCGATGGCGTCATTTTGCGCCACCGGGTTATCGTTGGCATTAAAAATGACTAATGATTTGCCGCTTGCTTTCGCCGCTTCCTGCGCCCCTTTATTCATCAGGTTAAAAAACAACGCCTGCTGATTAATTTGCACCAGCGCATAGGTGGCCGGCGCATCCTTGGCTATTGCTGCTGCGGTAAACACCCCGCCGGCCAAAAGCGCGGCGGCGCTCAGCGAGCAGGCGAACGTACGGATAAGTCGGGTGCTGGCATAAAATGACATAACGGTGTCCTCGTCGGAAATAAACGCTCAGGGCATGATGCGAAATGTAAAGCGGTAACCGCGTTACGCATCGTGATTTATTTTTGGCGGGACAAATATCTGGTAGCGCGAAAGAACATTTCCAGGCTTAAGTATTAGATGCCGGGTTTTGCCGTATCGTCACTGTCGGCATCCATACCATAACCTGTCCATGTAGGTTATTTCGCGGATGAATGCAACAGGCTTGGGAATAATTCCCGGTTACTGTTTGGTGCGGGTAAACTGCTAATTACAATTAATCGCCGCCGTTTTTTTGTCAAGCGCTAATTTCATTATCGATGGTCAACCGGGAGCCGCGACCGGCTAAAAAAGACTGTAAACCACTGACCAAAATGTGTTAACAATAGCGCAGGATTCGCTGACAGCGGTGGGACGGGTGGAAAAGAAAAGGGTGGTACTTTCTGATGTCGCCGCACTGGCGGGCCTGTCCAAGGCTACCGTCTCGCGCTACCTGAATAACAGCATCGTCCTGCCGCAGGCGACCGTTTCCCGCATCGAAGAGGCCATTACCAGCCTGGACTACCGCGCCAATAGCCTGGCCCGCCGCCTGAGCAAAGGCGGCAGCGAAACCATCGGCCTGGTGCTGCCGGATATCACCAATCCTTTTTTTGCCGAGCTGGCCGATGCGGCGGAGGAAGCGGCCTCGGAACATCACTACAGCCTGGTGCTGTGCATCACCCGCAATAATCCCGACAAGGAGCGCCAGTTTATCCGCTGGCTGGATACCTGCCAGGTGGACGGCCTGCTGTTCACCACCAACCGGCCCGATAACGGCCTGCTGCGCGAGGAGTTGCTGGGCCACCAGCGCATCGTGCTGATTGACGAGGATATTCCGGGCAGCGCCGTACCCAAGGTCTTCGTCGATAATGTCCAGGGCGGTATGCTGGCCACCCAGCATCTGCTTGATGCCGGGCACCGGCGAATCGCCTTCGTCGGCGGACCCGACGCCTTGATGAGCGTGCGGGAACGCCATGAAGGATTCAGCCTGGCGATGGCCCGCGCCGGTGTGATCTGTCCCCCGGAATGGGTACTGTATGGCGATTACAGCCGTGAGTTCGGCCAATCAGCCCTGCACCGGCTGCTGGCGCTGCCGGACGCGCCTAGCGCGGTGTTCGCCGCCAGTGATTACCTGGTGCTGGGCTTGCTGGACGGCCTGCGCCAGCGGGGTGAAAGCGCCCCCGACGCGCTGTCGCTGGTTGGGTTTGATGACGCCAGCTATGCCGATCTTATTACCCCACGTCTGTCCACCATCCGCCAGCCCGCCCGTCTGCTGGGCCGCACCGCCATAGAGATTATGATGAAGCTGCTTAACGGCGGCCAGGCGTTTGAACAGGTCACCCGTATCCCGGTGGCATGGATTGGCCGCGACTCGGTAAAACCCTATGCCCCGGCGTGACGTTTTTGCACCATCATGGCACAGGGCTGCACAGTGATGCGGCACTAACTGTCAACCCGCACGCGACGGGTTTGCCGCGCCGGCGCCAGAAAGGGAACGGCAGGTCATTTTTTATTTCCTTCAAATACAGAACATTACATATCTCCTGCGGTGCCGCTTTTCCCTACGCCGGTCTCAGATGGCATGAAAACTGCTTGATGGGATGCGGCGATACAAATATCCATCAGCGACGATGTGTTGCGAGAGGAACGGCAAAAGGTCGATTTTCGTTGTTTTGGTAAACCGGTTTACAAAGGATTTGCAGGCTGGAAACAACGAAAAACTTGACTCATGCCGGCGTGGCGGCCCTGCGGGCCGCCACGCCCCCTTCGTGTTGGTTAAGCGGATTGGAGGTTGATTTATGGCGGTTTCACACAGGGTGCCACCCAGGGTGGAAATGGTGGATATCACCAAAACCTACGGCTCGATACTCTCACTGCGCGGCGTCAATCTCCAGCTGGCGCCGGGCGAGGTGTTGGGGCTGGTTGGTGATAACGGCGCGGGTAAATCAACGCTGACCAAGATTTTATCCGGCGCGGTGGTCCCCTCCAGCGGGGCCATTCGCATCGACGGCAGCGAACAGCGGTTCGCCACTCCGGCCGATGCCCGCCGCTGCCATATCGAAATGGTCTATCAGGACCTGTCGTTATGCGACACGGTGGACGTGGCCGGCAATTTATTTATGGGGCGCGAGCCGCAGACCAGGGTGTTGGGCATACCTTTCCTGGATGAAAAAAGGATGCATGCCGAGGCGCGGGACATGCTGCGGGGACTGGGCATTTCCATTCCCGATACCCGCCTGCAGGTGCGCAACCTGTCCGGCGGGCAACGGCAGGCCATCGCCATCGCCCGCGCCGCGGCGTTCGAACCCAAGGTGCTTATCATGGATGAACCGACCGCCGCCCTGGCCGTGGCCGAAGTCGAGGCGGTACTGGCGTTGATAAAACGCGTCAGCGCCCGGGGGGTGAGCGTCATCCTGATTACCCACCGTTTACAGGATCTCTTCCTGGTGTGCGACCGCATCATGGTGATGTATGAGGGCGCCAATGTCGCCGATCGCCGGGTGGCTGACACCAGCCTGTCCGAGGTCGTCAACCTGATCGTCGGCGAAAAGTTCGAGGCGCACTCCGCCCGCGCCCATTAACGGGGATCCCCGCATGAGTATGATAAATATGACCAGTACCCGAATGATACGGCACTCTTGGCCCAGGCGCGTCCTGCACAACCACTCAGGCGTGGTGAGCATCGCGCTGTTTTGCCTGTTCTGCTGCGTGGTATTTGCCCTGATCACCGACAACTTCCTCAGCGGCGCCAACTGGCTTAATATTATTCGCCAGAGCGCGCCGCTGCTGATTGTCGCCACCGCCATGACGCTTGTGATCACCACCGGCGGCATTGACCTGTCGGTCGGTTCCACCCTGGCGCTGGTGGGCGCGCTGTCCGCCATTGCCCTGAATAGCTGGGGATTGCCCTGGCCGGTGGTGTTGATCGGCGGGCTGGTGCTCGGCGGCCTGATTGGCGCGCTTAACGGGTATTTTATCGCCTATGAGGGCATTCCGGCCTTTATCGTTACCCTGGCGACGCTTGCGGTGGTGCGCGGCGTGGCGCTGCTGATAACCCAGGGCTACTCCATCCCGATCCCGGCCGAGAGTCCCTTTACATTGTTGGGGCGGGCCTGGGTCATCGGACTGCCGCTGCCGGCCATTCTCGGCGTGCTGGCGTTGATTGGCGGACATATTCTGCTTAATCACACCCGATTTGGCCGTTATGTCACCGGCATCGGCGCCAATGCCGAAGGGGTCAGGCGCGCCGGAGTCAATACCCGCTCGACCACCCTGCGGGTCTATGTGCTGAGCGGCATGAGCGCCGCGCTGGCGGGGATGATTATTACCGCCCGCCTGGGCAGCGGTTCCTCCAATCAGGGCGAGGGGTTCGAGCTGCAGGTGATCGCCGCGGTGGTGCTCGGCAGCACCAGCCTGTTCGGCGGCTTCGGCACCATTATCGGCACCCTGCTTGGCGCGCTGTCTATCGCGGTTATCCAAAACGGGCTGATCCTGGCGCATATATCGCCCTTTTATACCCAAATTGCCACCGGCACCATTATCCTGCTGGCCATCTGGCTGAATACCCGCATTTTCAACCCCGTGCCGACCAAAGGATAGCCGCGATGCCACACTCTATTTTCCGCCATGCCGATCCGCTGCCGCTGGGCGTGGACAGCGGCTATGTCATGACGGTGCTCGGTCCGCTGCCGGTGGCGCAAATGGGCGTGACCCTGATGCACGAGCATATTTTACTGGACGCCTCCGGTAAATGGGTGCCGCCCTGCTGTTGCAGCGAACGCCATCTGGCCGAAATGCCGGTACGTATGGAAAATCTCGGCGAGCTGGCGCTCAATCCCCTGGCCAGCCGCGACAACTGCCAGCTGTTCGACCCGGACCTGGCGGTGGAGGAGCTGATGAAGTTTCGCGCGCTCGGCGGTGAAACGGTGATTGATCCCACCAATATCGGCATCGGACGCGATCCGCAGGCGCTCCAGCGTATTTCACGCCTCACCGGCCTGAATATTGTGATGGGCACCGGTTTTTACCTGGAACCCTCGCATCCGGCCTACGTCAAAACCCGGTCGGTGGAACAGTTGACGGAACAGCTGATTTACGATGTCGGCGGCGCAGGCGAAAAACCGCCGGTCATCGCCGGACTCATCGGCGAAATCGGGGTGTCCGCCGCCTTTACCCCGGATGAGGAAAAATCACTGCGCGCCGCCGGACGCGCCAGCGCCGCCACCGGTGTGCCGATGGAAATCCATCTGCCGGGCTGGGAACGCCACGGCCACCGGGTGCTGGATATTCTGGAACATGAAGGCGCCGACCTGCGCCATGTGGTGCTGTGCCATATGAATCCCAGTTTCAATGATAAAAACTATCAGCGCGACCTGGCGCGCCGCGGCGCATATCTGGAATACGATATGATAGGCATGGGGTATTATTATGCCGATGAAGCCGCGCAATCGCCGTCGGACGAAGAGAACGCCCGCGCCATTCGCGAGCTTATCGACGATGGGTATATCCAGCAGGTACTGCTGTCCCAGGATGTATTCCTGAAAACCATGCTGACCCGCTATGGCGGCCATGGCTACGGTTATATCCTCAAGCATTTCGTGCCGCGCCTTCGGCGCCACGGTGTGAGCGGCGAACAGCTGGAAACCCTGATGATCGATAACCCCAGGCGCGTCTTTGCGCGCTGAAAGTCGCGGGGGAATCACCTTCCCGTGACGCCTGATACCGGATCAAGCCATGAACCCGAATGATGACGTTATTTCACTGACCCGCGCCCTGTTGCGTTTTAATACCATCAATCCGCCCGGAGACGAGTCTTTATGCATGGCGTTTCTGGCCGACTATCTGCAAGAGCTGGGTTTCAGCACGCATCTGCAACGCTTTGGCGAGAGGCGCTTTAATCTGGTGGCGCGCCTGGCCGGCGGGAAGGCGGACGCCAAACCGCTGATGTTTACCGGTCATGTGGATACCGTGCCGCTGGGTAACGCCGACTGGCGCTTCGATGCCTTCGCGGGCGAAATCAGCGACGGCAGGCTGTACGGCCGCGGCGCCAGCGATATGAAAGCGGCCATCGCGGCGTTTATCGTCGCCTGCCGCCAACAGCGCGAGGCCGTTCAGTCCGGTCCGGGCGTGGTATTGGCGTTGACCGGCGGCGAGGAAACCGGTTGCGACGGCGCCCGGTCGATGATCGACCTGCCGCCGGACGTGCTGCCGGCGCCAGGCGCGCTGATTGTCGGCGAACCGACCGCCAATTATCCGGTCATCGGCCATAAGGGCGCCTTGTGGCTGCGTTGTGAAACCCGCGGCAAAACGGCGCACGGCGCCATGCCGGAATTGGGCATCAACGCCATTTATCTGGCCGCCGAAGCGATAGGCAAAATCCGTCATTTCGACCCGGGCGCGCCGCATCCGTTGATGAAACGCCCGACCCTGAATGTCGGCACCATCAGCGGCGGACTGAATATCAATTCCGTGCCGGACCGTACCCGATTCGATGTGGATATCCGCACCGCCCCCAATCTGCGCCATGACGATATCCGCCAGCGCCTGGCCGTTATGATGGGCGGCGCCGTGAGGGTAACGACGCTGGTGGATTTGCCGGCGGTCCTGAGCGAGCCGGACCACGAGTGGATCCGTCGGGTATTCGGGCACTGCGCGCCGCTGCATGACGCGCCGCTGCAACCGCGCGTGGTGCCTTATTTTACCGACGCCTCGCTGCTGCTCGGGTCGCTTGGCGCGCCGCCGTGCATTATTCTAGGCCCCGGCGAACCGGCAATGGCGCATCAGACCGACGAATATTGCGAGGTGGAGAAACTCCGGCAGGCGGTGACGCTGTATGGCGCGTTGATCCGCGACTGGGGAACGCACGGCGCGGCATGACGGCGCGGCCGGGGATCCCCGTCAGATATTCAGTTCCTGGCGCAGCGTATCCGGCAGGGTTTCAACCGCCAGTTGCCAGGAGGCGTCCGCCAGATAATAAATCTGCGAGTCGGGGATATCCCCATCCAGGAACAGCGTATTCCAATGGTTTTTATTCAACAGGCCGCACGGCACGATGGACCGGTATTCGGCGCGCAGCGATGCCGCCATTTCCGGGCTGCTTTTCAGTGAAATCACCGGCTTGCCGTCCATTTCATGGGTCATGGCAAACATCACCTCGCCCACTTTTACCTGATTGGCCTGCCATTCTTGCCGCAGGCTTTGCTCAGCGCCCGGCTTATCCATGCAATAGGACAGGAATGTCGATTGATCCATGCTTATTCCCCTTGCAGGGTAGCGATGATACGGCGCTCGCCTCCCCGGTTGCGATGTTCACCCAGCCAGATGCCCTGCCAGGTCCCCAATAGCACTTTACCCCGGCCGATGGGAAGCAACAGTGACACACCCAGTAAAGATGATTTAATGTGCGCCGGCATATCATCCAACCCCTCGTAATCATGCTCATAAGGGGCGTCCTGCGGCACATGGCGTAAAAAATGGTTTTCCATATCGGCCCTGACGCTGGGATCGCAGTTTTCATTCAGCGTCAGCGATGCTGAGGTATGCTGCAGCAGTAAATGCAGCAGACCGGTATTGATATCGGCCAGCGCGGCGAGTTGACCGGTTATCTCATCCGTCACCAGATGAAATCCCCGCGCGCGGGGCTTTAACACCAGGGTTTGTCGATGCCACATAGTTTGGACTCCTTTGGTTAAGCTTAAGTATAGTTCCTGGGGCAAAGGAGGAAAAAACCGCTCGGGAGCCATACTTATCGCCCCGCGAGACCCTGGCGTCTTGCGCCGGTGCGGCGGGTAAACACAGCCGCAATGCCGGGGAGGGAAAGGTTTGCGTCTTGACGCTTCGCTAATGGAAACGGCGGCTGGCCGCCGCCGTTTTCGGGCAGATCACAGCGCGGCGATGGCCCGCGCCACGCGCGAAACATTATCGGTATTCAGGCCGGCCAGGCACATCCGGCCGCTGCCGATCAGGTAAACGCCAAACTCGTCGCGCAGCCGGTCCACCTGCTGCGGGCTCAGGCCGGTATAGCTGAACATACCGCGCTGTTGCAGCAAATAATCAAAGTTACGCGCGGGCAACGAGATTTTCAGCGCCGCCACCAGATCCTGGCGCATCTGCAAAATACGCAGGCGCATGGCGGACACTTCCTGACGCCACTGCGCGTTCAGCGCCGGATCGTTTAGCACCATCGAGACCACCTGCGCGCCATAATTAGGCGGGCTGGAGTAGTTACGGCGCACGGTGGAGGTCAACTGCCCCAGTACGCGGGAGGCTTCCTCCGCGCTGGCGCACACCACGGATAACGTCCCCACCCGTTCTGCGTAAAGCGAAAATATTTTCGAGAACGACTGGCTTACCAGGCAAGGCAGTCCCAGCCGCGCCATTTCGCGCACCGCATAGGCGTCCTCGTCCAGTCCGGCGCCAAAACCCTGGTAGGCAATATCGAGGAAGGGGATAAGCTTGCGCTGCGCGACCACGCCAATCACCCGATCCCATTGCTCAAGCGTCAGATCGGAACCGGTGGGATTGTGGCAGCAGGGATGCAGCAGCACGATGCTTTCGGCCGGCAGCTGGCTCAGGCTTTCCAGCATGGCGCTGAAATTGACCGTCAAGGTCTCGCCATCGAAATAGGGATAGCGATTGACGTTAAAACCGGCGCCGGAAAAAATGGCCACATGGTTTTCCCAGGTTGGGTCGCTGACCCATACCTCGGACCGCGGGAAGTAGTCCCTGAGGAAATCCGCGCCGATCCTTAATCCGCCCGAGCCGCCCACCGTCTGGATGGTGGCGATGCGCGCGGCCGCCAGCATCGGATGATGTTCCCCGAACAATACGGACTGGCTGGCGGAGCGGTACGAGGACAGTCCCGCCATCGGCAAATACGACGCCGCCTGCGTCGGGCTGACCTCGAGCAGGGATTCGGCCTGCGCCACCGACTTCAGCTGCGGGATAATCGCCTGCTCATTGTAATACAGCCCGATGCTCAGGTTGACCTTGTCCGGTCGCACATCCTGTTTATAGGTTTCCATCAGCGACAGGATCGGATCCCCCGCGTAAGCATCAACATTCTGGAACACGGTGCAGCTCTCCTGGGTTGTCGGGCTTAAATATGAAGCCCCGGCACTACATTACCAAAAAAAGATTATTATGTTATAGCTATGATATGAATTTCACCGCCGCGGGCGATTAACCGCCCGCGCTATCGCCGTCCACGTACTCGCGCGTCACCCGCGAGGTCACTTTGGTGATGAGCTCATAGGCGCTGATGCCGCTGGCGGCGGCGATGCGCTCCACCGGAAGCAATGGCCCCCACAGCTCGACGCCGTCGCCGACGCGCTCCCGCCCCTCAGGCCCCAGATCCACGGTCAGCATATCCATCGATACCCTGCCCGCCAGCGGCACTTCGCGGCCGTTGACCAGCACCGGTGTTCCGTTCGGCGCGGAACGGGGGTAACCATCGCCGTAGCCGAACGCCACCACGCCCAGGCGGGTATCGCGCGGGCTGACCCAGGCGCCGCCATAACCGCAGGCTTCGCCGGCGCTATGGCTGCGCACCGCGATAAGCGCGGAGGTCAGGGTCATCGCCGGACGAAAGCCGTCGTTCGCCGCCGTGCCGTCGCCAAGCGGCGAGACGCCGTACAGCAGGATGCCCGGCCTGACCATATCGCGGTGGGATTGCGGCCACAGCAGGATGCCGCCGGACGCGGCAATGGATTGTTTACCCGGTTTATCCCGCGCGAAGGCGTCGAAAACGGCCAGTTGCCGACGGGTGGTATCCAGTTCCGGCTCGTCGGCGCGGGCGAAGTGGCTCATGATATTTACCGGCCCGGCGACATTCGCGCAGGCCGCCAGCCGCGTGTAGAACGCGTCTGCCTGGGAGGGCTGCACGCCCAGGCGGTGCATACCGGTATCCAGCTTCAGCCACACCTCAAGCGGATGCGCAAGCGTAGCCTGTTCCAGCGCCTGTAGTTCCTCGGGGCTGTGCACCGCGGTGGCGAGGCGGTATTCGGCCAGCAGCGGCAGCTCGTCGGCGCTGAAAAAACCCTCCAACAGCAAAATCGGCTTGGTGATGCCGCCTTTGCGCAGCAGGATGGCCTCGTCAAGGCGCGCAACGCCAAAATAATCGGCCTCATCCTGCACGGCGAACGCGGTTTCCAGCAGCCCATGACCGTATGCCTGCGCTTTTACCACCGCCACCACGCGGCTATGCGGCGCCAACCGGCGAACCTGCCGCAGGTTATGACGCAACGCATCACGGTCAATAACGGCAATAGCCGTTTTCATTATCCATGTCCTGGTTATTAATCATCATCATATTGCGGCCCGGCATAACTATCGAACCGCGACCACTGCCCGTTAAAGGTTAGGCGCACCGTCCCGATCGGACCGTTACGTTGCTTACCGAGAATAATTTCGGCGATACCTTTCATATCGCTGTTTTCGTGATAAACCTCGTCACGATAGATGAACATGATCAGATCGGCATCCTGCTCGATGGATCCTGATTCACGCAGATCGGAGTTGATCGGGCGTTTATCGGCACGCTGCTCCAGTCCGCGATTGAGCTGGGACAGCGCCACTACCGGTACCTGCAATTCTTTTGCCAACGCTTTCAGCGAACGGGAAATTTCGGCGATTTCCAGGGTCCGGTTTTCCGACAGCTGCGGCACGCGCATCAGCTGCAGGTAGTCGATCATGATAAGGCTCAGGCCGTCGTGCTCGCGAAACACCCGTCGCGCGCGCGAACGCACATCGGTCGGCGTCAGCCCCGACGAGTCATCGATATACATATTGCGTTTTTCCAACAGGATACCCATGGTGCTGGAAATCCGCGCCCAATCCTCGTCATCCAACTGGCCGGTACGGATACGCGTCTGATCGACGCGGGACAAGGACGCCAGCATACGCATCATGATTTGTTCGCCGGGCATTTCCAGGCTGAAGATCAGCACCGGTTTATCCTCGGTCATGGCGGCGTTTTCGCACAGGTTCATGGCGAAGGTGGTTTTCCCCATCGACGGGCGCGCGGCGATGATAATCAAATCGGATTTCTGCAGGCCGGCGGTTTTTTTGTCCAGATCGGAATAACCGCTTGAGACGCCGGTAACGCCGTCATGGGGTTTTTGGTACAACTGCTCGATGCGCGCCACGGTGTCTTCCAGGATACGGTCGATGCTCTTGGGACCTTCATCCTTGCTGGCGCGGTTTTCGGCAATCTGGAATACCCTGGACTCCGCCAGATCGAGGAGATCCTCGCTGCTGCGCCCCTGGGGGTCGTAACCGGCGTCGGCGATTTCGTGGGCCACGGCGATCATTTCCCGCACCACCGCCCGTTCCCGCACGATATCGGCATAGGCGGAAATATTGGCCGCGCTGGGGGTGTTTTTTGATAATTCCGCCAGGTAGGCGAACCCGCCCACCGAATCCAAATCGCCCTTCTGTTCAAGCGACTCGGAAAGCGTGATCAGATCGATAGGCTTGTTCAACTCCAGCAAGCGCTGCATTTCGCCAAAAATCAGCCGGTGGGGCCGGTTAAAAAAATCCTTGCCGGTGACGCGCTCCGCGACATTATCCCAACGCTCATTATCCAGCATCAATCCGCCCAGCACCGACTGTTCCGCTTCCAGCGAATGGGGAGGAAGTTTCAGACCCTCGACCTGGCGGTCTCGGGGAAATTGTGTTTTCGCGGCTGGCTTTTTCTCTGACATGGAATAATGGTTTGGCCTGATGGATGCGACGTTGGGTAAAGAAGCATTGTAGCGTTGATTGCCTGCAAATCCTATGCGGCTTTGCAAACCTGCGTTAAGCGCTTATGGTTAAATCAAGGGTAAATAACGTTATTCAAACGAGGAACAAACATGGCCAAGCGTATTCAGTTTGCCGCCAACGGCGGACCAGAAGTGATGCAATACGTCGACTTTAACCCGGCGGATCCGGCGGCGGGAGAAGTACAGGTTGCAAATAAAGCCATAGGTATCAATTATATTGACACCTATGTGCGCAGCGGTTTATATCCCACCCCCACCAAACCCTCGGGCCTGGGGACCGAGGCCGCCGGCATTATCGTCAAGGTGGGCGCCGGCGTTTCCGGGCTAAAGGCGGGGGATCGGGTGGTTTATGCGCAATCGCCCCTGGGCGCCTACAGCGAGGTGCATAACGTGGCGGAAAAAAATATCGCCCTCCTGCCCGACGCCATTTCGTTTGAGCAGGCCGCCGCGTCATTTTTAAAAGGCCTGACCGTCTTTTACCTGTTGCGCCAAACTTATGAAATCAAACCCAACGAAATCTTCCTGTTTCACGCAGCTGCGGGCGGCGTCGGGCGCATTGCCTGCCAATGGGCCAAGGCGCTGGGCGCCAAAATGATCGGCACGGTCGGCTCGGTGGAAAAAGCCGCCCTGGCCAAAGAAGCCGGCGCCTGGGAAATCATCAACTACCGGGAGGAAAACGTACCGGAACGCGTGGCGGCGCTGACTGAAGGGAAGAAGGTGAGCGTGGTGTATGACTCGGTGGGCAAAAACACGTGGGAAGCCTCGCTCGACAGCCTGCGCCGGCGCGGCCTGATGGTCAGCTTCGGCAACTCGTCCGGTCCGGTGACCGGCGTTAACCTCGCGATCCTGAATCAAAAAGGCTCGCTGTACGTCACCCGCCCCTCGCTTAACGGATATGTCACCAATCGCGAAGAACTGAAATTCGCCAGCAACGAACTGTTCTCGATGATTGCCAGCGGCGCGATCAAGATCACGGTGCCGGATCAACAACGCTTCCCGCTAGCCGAGGCGCAGCGGGCGCATCAGGCGCTGGAAAACCGCGAAACCAACGGCTCCTCATTGTTAATCCCCTGATCCCGCGCGGCTAACGCTATCTCTCCGATTATCCAATGCGGGGATTGCAATATCCAAAGCGCGCCTTGTGCCATAAAAAAACGGGCCCTCTAACGAAGGCCCGTCGTTTACTACCAACTGCAAAACGCGTGATGTAGGTGGAACAGAGGCTTAAACACCGGTGTATGCTGCTTATACAGCTATTATTCACCGATGCCGATGAAATGCTTATGCTAAAACTGAGGCATTATTCTAACAGGATAGATAAGTAAAATGCATACTTTGCCGCTGCCTGGGGCCAGGAAAACATCAAACTGTGATCCATCGCCCATATTTCTCTTCCTTACTTAAACGCAGCACGCCGCGCGCATCATTCTTTGATTGTGGCGGCCGGCCATGCGGGGCGGGGAAAAACGCCTTGGGCGTAATAAGGCGAAAAGGCAATGAACTTCCGATTATTGCCGCGCTTGATATTTAACTAGTCGAATTGATTGATGCTGATAAACATATTTTTTGTCTATGCTGATTTATTTCCGCATTGCCCATTTGTTTGCAACAAATCTGGTCGGGGATGAACGAACAAAAAATAATTTTACTGGCGTTTGTGCCGGCAATTTTACCGTAATTTCCTAGAGGAGTGATTATGTCTGACACATTTTATCAACCTGATTATGCGCCAGAGCACAATTCGCGCTGCCCGGTAAATCCACTGGCGGTAGAGATATCATTGACCTCTGAGACCTATTATATTGACCCTCAAGTCATCCCGGATGTCACGCTGAGCCCTTTCGCCCGTTCGTCGGGGGTGCCCCTGGCAGACGAGGTGGTAACCTGGAGTTCTACTTTTGGCGAAATTGCACAGTTCACTGAGACGGGCAGAAATGGGGTCACCACCAATACGCTAATGAATTCAGTGACAAATCCTCAATTCGGCACCGCGACTGTCACTGCTTCTGTCGGCGGTAATAGCGCATCCATTAATATAATCTATTTTTACGCCAGTTTACTGCCGGTACGCGTGAACGGTCTGACAACACAAAATGTCTTGACCGGTAGTGTTATCAAACAAGGCGTCCAGGCATTGATATATCGCCCGGTGGTGCTGGCGATTGGCGACGTATTCACTTTTTACTGGGGGTCTTTTAAAACGCAAAGATTCTATGATGGTACGAATATCCCTTGGGTCATAGATATTTCCGGGCTCGTGGATGTAGAAGTCGACCTGGTTGACGGAACCTACCTTGTGTATTATGAAGTAGAAAGTCAAAACGGTTTTTTTCCCTCCACGCCATTGCTTCTTGCTATTGAAGGAAGCCCTTATAGTATCTCAACATTGGCTCCCCCCACGTTACCCCACATACCCGATAATCGTATTACTTATAACGCCGCAGTCCAGGGTGTCGTCGTTCAAATCCCCGGTAATCAACCGAATATCGCAAACGGAGACCATTATAGGATAACGTTAGCACTCAGTACATACGCCGGCGTACCCATCCGTAGCACTGTGGTGGCGCAGGGTGACGTGACAAATTCAACGGCAGGCACTAACGCCATGATAACTTATTTCTATCTTAGAGAGTTAAGTGGCGTAAATGGCAGTATTTCCTATAGCATTATCGACCGCGTGACAAATGTGGTTAATCAATCTTATATTACGCGAGTCTTAATTAATACAGTTGTGCCAGGATAGATATATTACCAAGATTTTCCGAGTTCGGAATTGGCCACTGATTTTATAGGCACCAGTAATAAATATGGATAAAAAAGGAAATGCTATGGCTCTGCCTGAACCTTTAGTTCCGCAAAAAAAAGAGGGTGTCGTTACCGGAAACGATTTGGCGGCCGGAGACGGACTGATTGTTATTGTTCCCCGCTATGTGACCGCAGGGCTGTATCGTAGAAAAAATTCATCCCGTACAGCCAGGCATCAAGATAGGTTCTTACTCCCCACCCCATATTAAGGGTGTTTCTATCGTCGTTATTCCGCCCGCCCAATTGCACAAATAACATAGCAGATTCGCCGTCATACAGAGGTAATAAAAAATCCAGCGAGCTATTTACGAACCGGAAACGATTATCGGTATTGATCTTCACCCTGGCGGTACCATAGTGATTTAACCAATTCTGCATGGCCTCGCCGGTCACCAGCGAGCCAACATTTGCCCCCATCGCTCCATAGGATTCATCTGCGGACATCATCGAGCCAAGCGTGGTAAACCTATTGATAAACCGCTGATTATCGCCGGGCGCTGCGGCCAAGCCAGGCTTGCTCAAGGTTTCGCTATCCGGAACCTCAATCTCATCCCCTGCCGTTAATGAAGTGAAAGGTTTCGAAAAAGTACGGAATTTATTTAACTTTTTTAAATTTTCCGCTGTAATATGGTATTTCCTTGCTACTGTATCAACAGTCTCCCCTTCACCTAAAATATAAGTTTGGCTCATAAATACAGCGTCGCCTGGCGGCTCAGCGGCATTCACATCAATGAAAACAGAGTATAACATCAGGATTATAAAAATAAAAAACAAAATAAAATGCTTAAAATAAGCTAATCGATAAAATGACGATTTAGGTATTTTAACTTTAGTTAGCTGCATGATACACCACACATCATAAATAACATATATTAAAAATATAAATCAGTATCAATGAAGTGCAGCTCTCATTTATATAGCGATGTGCGTGGACGCATAGCTTGAAATAACGAGAGCTACTATAGCAATCAATAAATCAGCAATATAGAGATATTCGCCGGGTTTTTGAAAAGCTTATGGGTGCTTATATTACTATATTAAAAAATAACAATTTGGCACCTTACCCTTATCAGGCAAGGCGCCATTTGGCAGGCTTCGGCTTATAGATAAAAAAACGTCTGCCGACCATCCCGGGCGGGTAGCTTAATATCGGGGAAAACGGGGCGGGTTAACCGCGCGCCAGATCCAGGCCACCACCAGCGCGAGTAACAGCCAAGGCAGCAGTTTCAACGCCATGACCAGCACGCCGGCAAACATCATGACCAGGAAACCCACCGCCAGCGCCGCCAATACGCCCAGAAATGAGATACCGGTCAGCAGCAGCATCAAAAAGAATGCGATGACAAAGACAAATTCCACCATTACAGGCTCCTGAAATCGGGGGTAACACAGCAGGCTAAACCTTCTGCGATTTTTGCGATGATAAGAAACATATTACAAAAACCGTGCCAATAATAAAGCACGCCTCACCATTGAAAAATAACGATAAATATTGTTATGTTCGAGATGGGAATGGTCTTTTTGACTAAATAATAGTTATTATCACCGCTATCGGCCGCCTTATTCCGCGATTCCGCGCCATGGCCGTAGTAGCCCTCATAACGCACCTTCACCGCCGGCGGCGCATGCCAGTACATATTGGCCGGAGAAAGCCGACAAGATTTATCCGGCAATGCACCGCATCGGTTCAGCTTTTGCCACTTTGGCCAATGCCTGGCGCACCACATCAATACCGGCTCCGGCCTTGTGGGCGTTTTCGCTGAGATGGCGCCGCCATTGCCGCGCACCCGGCACGCCCTGGAATATTCCAAGCATATGACGGGTCATATGGCCAAGGTAGGTGCCTTGGGCCAGTTCGCGTTCCATATAAGGATACATGGCTTCCACCACCGCCGTCATATCGTCATGCGGATCGGCGGCGCCGAATAACCGGCTGTCGACCTGACCAAGCATGCCGGGGTTCTGGTAGGCCTCTCGCCCTATCATCACGCCGTCCAGGCGGTTAAGATGCCGTTCCGCTTGGTCAAGTGTGGTTATGCCGCCGTTGATTGCAAGCGTAAGGGACGGAAAATCGCGCTTGAGCTGATAGACGCGATCGTAGTCCAGCGGTGGGATTTCGCGGTTTTCCTTCGGGCTTAGCCCCGACAGCCACGCTTTTCGCGCATGGATGATAAACGTATCGCAGCCGCCGCGCTCAGCCACGGCCTGAATAAATTCGCACAAAAACGGATAGCTATCCTGCTCGTCGATGCCGATGCGGGTTTTTACCGTCACCGGAATAGACACCGCGGAGCGCATGGCGGCAATACAGTCGGCCACCCGCTCGCGCTCAGCCATCAGGCAGGCGCCGAAGCGGCCGTTCTGCACCCGGTCCGACGGGCAGCCCACGTTAAGATTAATCTCGTCATAGCCCCGCAGCTCGGCCATGCGGGCACACTGCGCCAACGCATCCGGCTCGCTGCCGCCCAACTGTAACGCCAGCGGATGCTCGGCCTCGTTATAGGCCAGATAGTCGCCTTTGCCATAGAGCAAAGCGCCGGTGGTCACCATTTCGGTATACAGCAACGCATGACGCGTCAGCTGCCGCAGGAAATAGCGGCAGTGGCGGTCAGTCCAGTCCAGCATCGGCGCGACAGAGAAGCGCTGCGAGGGAAACCGCGCCGCGGCTGGCATGTTTAAGGATTTGGCTGCTAGAGCATTCATAAGGTCAGGTGCAGGCATCAAAATAGTTCAAGAAACGCTGGGATGTTATCAAGGTATTCTATCACAGTATTCCCATGAGGTGACGATCTCCACAATCTCGATTCATTAATCATGTTAATGTTTCTATTTTGCTAAACATCGTATAATGTTTCATTCCTGTTAAAAATTATACTTTTAGCAACCCATGGAACGGCCATTTCATCCCAAATGAGCGTCATTCCATCCCAATACCTCCCCAAGTGATTTACAAACCGATCATAATCATTTATCACATATTCATAATGTATATTTAAACGCCAATACAGAAAAAAGGTAGAAAAATGATTAATCAATAAACAAAATGGGTTTTATCTTTCATAAACTCCAATGTCGTCTTTTTATCTGAAGCCCTCTTTACCCTTGGATGGATCTAATTGCAGATATCATTATCATTATGACAGTGTTTATACTTGACCCTTGCACTTATACCAAATATGCGATCAAAAGTTCGTTGCCGGCAAGCGGTATTAAAGGTGCAATACGTGACGTGGACAATGTGAGCACTTTGCGATTAAGATGCAAAACCTCTAAACCGTCGATAATTTTCATAAACCAAAATTCTTATCAATATCAAGGTGATAGTGAAGATCTAAAATCTATAATCGATGAGCAGCCGTTGACGCTTTTTTTTATCTTCATTGGCAATGAAAATATCAAATTCCATGATTTTGTTCCCATTAGGGACAATGTGATTATTTTATCAAAGTTTATTAAAATCAGCACATTGTTAATGATAATTCGCTACTTTATGGATACAAAAGCTTGGCGAAACGGGGATTCCGCCATTGGCTTCTCGCCATTGCGTTTTAGTAAAACGGAAGTGGAAATTCTAACAATGTGGATGTCCGGTTATGATACATTGTATATTTGTACCCAGTTGCATATTAAAGAAAAAACCCTGTCTTCTCATAAAATTAATATAAAGCGTAAAACCAAGGCCAGCAATAAGCAGGTGATTTATCATTTAATTGCCATTGCTAACAGCGTAACAGACAGTATTAATATCCGTTATCCCGTTTGCTGAAAAACAGCAGTGGCGCAGATGTGGCTGCCCATCCCCGAGTTAATCCCCGCGATTTTATCGACACCCATAGCGCAGCAGCGTGAAACGCGCCGCTATTCGGCGTTTTTACGCCTTCATGATAAGATAGACTAAGGATTAAACTGCGGGGAATCATTATGAATATCACCGATCGGTCTCAACTGCTCAGCCAGGCTGAACAGTTATGCCAGCAGCGCAATGTGCGTCTGACGCCACAACGATTGGAAGTGTTGCGCCTGATGACACAGCAGGTCGGTGCAATCAGTGCCTACGACCTGCTCGACCTGCTGCGCACAACGGAACCGCAGGCCAAGCCGCCGACGATTTATCGCGCGCTGGATTTCTTGTTGGAACAGGGGTTTATCCATAGGGTCGAGTCCACCAACAGCTATGTTCTGTGCCATCATTTTGAACAGCCCAGCCACACCTCCGCTTTTTTTATCTGCGATCGCTGCGGTCAGGTCACCGAACAATCAACCGAAGGCATTGAAGAGATACTACAGAAAATGGCCCAAGCCAGGGGGTTTACCATGCGTCATAACGTGGTTGAGGCCCACGGTTTTTGTCTCATGTGCGCCGAGGTACAAGCCTGCGACAACCCTCAGGACTGCGGGCATGACCATAGCGTGGCGATAAAAAAACGCTAACGGGCACCAGCCGATCCGCTACGCCAAACGGAAAAATGCCATCACGCGTCGCTACAGGGAATGGAGAACGTTTTACCCGCGCCGGATATGAAAAAATACGCCTGTAGCATTACTATAGCCGAAGGGCGAATAGATATAGCGAAGGAGGGGTGGATAGATAAGGCCAGCAACGGCTGTAGGGTGGTACATCCTTGTACCTTTGGGTAGGAACACTTGAGAACCAATTAACCCGCACTTGCGTGGTGGTCAATTCTTCCAAAATTATTACCAACGATATTTATTACGTGTTTCCCAATCCTTGACTTCCGTTTCAGCGGCTTCTTTACCATAACCATAACGCTCTTGGATTTTACCAATTAATTGATCGCGTTTGCCTTCCACCACGGTCAAATCGTCGTCGGTAAGCTTACCCCATTGTTCTTTCAATTTGCCTTTAAATTGTTTCCAATTACCGCTGGCTTCGTCTTTGTTCATCGGAATTCTCCTTGGCTATCGGTTTATCAGTCAACATAATTCATCACAGGTTTTATATACTGCGTGGATATAGGGAACTGTCTTTAGTCCCGAAACCTGCTGTGTCATAAGCTAACCCTATGAATAAAGTATAGCAGGGGATTTGGCGCGAGGTTCATTAAGCAGACGATTAGACCATACAGGCAGGGTTATTATCGCTGGAGCGGCGATAAATTGAAATAAAACAGGGGGTAGAGGGCATGGGGCAGTACAGCGCCAATTGTAACGAAATATTAACCACCGCCTGCGTTGACGACTCGCCGCTGCCTGTTTACGGCGACAGTCATTGTCCCACGCCGCCGGACATCAGACAACGGCGCGGCACGGGGTGGCCTGTCGTCAGATCCAGTTGCCGTTGCGAATGACGCCGACCGCCAAACCTTCAATGGAAAGCTCCTGCTCGCGCAGGTCGACGATGATGGGTGAGAACTCGCTGTTTTCCGGCAATAATTCAACAATATTACCGTGCCTTTTCAGGCGTTTCACCGTCACTTCATCATTAATGCGCGCCACCACCACCTGGCCGTTATGGGCGTCCTGCGTTTTATGCACCGCCAGCAGATCGCCGTCCATGATGCCGATATCCTTCATGGACATGCCGCTGACGCGCAGCAGGAAATCCGCATGGGGTTTGAACAGATCGGGATCTATCTGGTAATGGCTTTCAATATGTTGTTCCGCCAGCAATGGCTCGCCGGCGGCCACGCGGCCGATAAGCGGCAGCCCGGTCTCTTCTTCTATCAATAAGCGGATGCCGCGCGAGGCGCCGGATACGATTTCAATGGCGCCCTTGCGTGCCAGCGCCTTGAGATGCTCTTCGGCGGCGTTAGGAGATTTGAATCCCAGACGATGCGCGATCTCCGCCCTGGTCGGCGGCATACCGGTTTGCGCAAGATGATCGCGGATAAGGTCAAAAACCTCTTGTTGTCTGGCGGTTAGTGCTTTCATTCCATCCCCTGTTTGTTTATACAGTCTTTATGTGAGTATATACAGGTCCGCGGCAATTGAAAACCATAAGCGTTGCAAATCGTGATAAAACCCCGGCTACGGCCGAGCGCGGACGAATATTTCTCAAATATGCCGCCATAGCAGTGTTATCCACACGAATAGCGCCAATACAATGGCCAGGAACACCGCCGCGGAGCCCAGGTCCTTGGCCCGGCCCGAAAGCGGATGCAGTTCTGGCCCGATGCGATCCACCACCGCCTCAATGGCGCTGTTGATGATTTCAACAATAAGCACCAGCCAGACCGAGCCCATTAACAAAATCCGCGCCACCGGATCGCGTTCAAGGAAACAGGCGAGAATAATCGCCGCCACGGCGGCCACCGCTTCCTGGCGAAACGCGGCTTCATGTCGCCAGGCGGCGCGACATCCTTTGATGGAATAACCCATGGCGTTAAAGATGCGTCGAAGCCCGTTGGTTTGATTTGCCATAATTTTATGCACTAATGAAAAATTGTGCCTATATTACCGTTTCTTCTCGTTCGCATCACCACAGATCTGTCGCGCGGTTTCTGGTATTCTTGTGGCGCAATGCTAACAAGAGGCTTCACGAAGATATGTCAGGTTGGCGTACTATTTATTATACATTGTTGGATTTACCGCTCCGGCTACTGGTGCGAAGTAAAGCTATTCCCGCTAATCCCCGGCAAGAAGCCGGTTTGGATCCGCTGCGGCCAATGATGTATGTTTTGCCCTATAATTCCAGGGCGGACCTGCTCACCCTGCGCGCGCAATGCCTGCGGTTGGGGCTGCCCGATCCGCTGATCCCCCTGGATATCGACGGCGTGCTCTTACCGCGCCACGTCTTCATCCACGATGGTCCCCGCGTTTTTCGCTACTTCTCGGAAAAGCTGGAATCAGTAAAGCTGTTTCATGATTATCTTGATTTACATCGCAATAATCCACAGCTTGATGTCCAGATGGTGCCGGTGTCCATTATGTTCGGCCGTTCGCCCGGTCGCGACGGGCAACAGCACCAGCCGGCGCCGCAGCTACGGCTGCTCAATGGTTTCCAGAAGTTCATCGCGGTACTGTGGCTGGGGCGCGATAGTTTTGTGCGTTTTTCCCGACCGCTGTCCATGCGCTTTATGGCGAATGAGCATGGCACCGATAAAACCATCGCGCAAAAGCTGGCCCGCGTCGCCATGATTCATTTTGCCCGCCAGCGTCTGGTGGCGGTAGGGCCGCGTCTGCCGGTCCGTCAGGATTTATTCAACAAACTGCTGGCATCCAAGGCCATTGAAAAAGCCGTGGAGGATGAGGCACGCACTAAAAAAATCTCGGCGGACAAAGCGCAGCAAAACGCCATCGAGCTGATGGAGGAGATTGCGGCGGATTTTTCGTATGAAGCCGTGCGTTTGTCGGATCGGGTGTTGAGCTGGACCTGGAACCGGCTCTACCAGGGACTGCACGTGCGCAACGCCGAACGCGTTCGCCAGTTGGCGGAGGACGGCCATGAAATTGTCTATGTGCCGTGTCACCGCAGCCATATGGATTACCTGCTGCTGTCCTATGTGCTTTATCATCAGGGACTGGTGCCGCCGCATATCGCCGCCGGCATCAACCTGAACTTCTGGCCGGCGGGTCCGATTTTCCGCCGGCTGGGCGCTTTTTTTATCCGGCGCACCTTCAAGGGCAATAAGCTCTACTCCACCATATTCCGCGAATACCTGGGTGAATTATTTACCCGGGGCTATTCAGTGGAATATTTTATGGAGGGAGGACGCTCGCGTACCGGGCGCCTGCTTGATCCCAAGACCGGCACCCTGACCATGACCATCCAGGCGATGCTGCGTGGCGGCAACCGCCCTATCACGCTGGTGCCGATTTACGTTGGGTATGAACATGTTATGGAAGTGGCCACCTACGCCAAGGAACTGCGGGGAGCCACCAAGGAAAAAGAAGGATTCGTGCAGATGGTGCGGGGGTTGCGTAAATTACGCAACCTGGGCCAGGGTTATGTCAATTTTGGCGAACCCTTGTCGTTAAGCGTCTATCTTAACCAGCGGGTGCCGCACTGGCGTGATTCCATCGACCCTATCGAAGCCCAGCGTCCCGGCTGGCTGGCGCCCGCGGTGGACGATATCGCCGCGCAAATCATGGTAAGGATAAATAACGCCGCGGCGGCGAACGCCATTAACCTGTGTTCCACCGTGCTGCTGGCTTCCCGTCAGCGTTCCCTGACCCGCGAACAGCTTTTGCAGCAGTTAACCTGCTATCTGGAGTTGATGCGCAACGTGCCCTACGCCGCTGATGTCACGGTGCCGGACACTACGGCGCAGGACCTGCTGGAACATGCCCTGGCGATGAATAAATTCAGCGTCGAACAGGATACCATTGGCGATATTATCTACCTGTCCCGCGAACAGGCGGTACTGATGACCTATTATCGCAACAATATCCAGCATCTGTTTATCCTGCCTTCGCTGGTCGCGAGTATCATTATCGGTCATCCCGGCATCGATCGCGGGCAGCTATTGCACCGTATCAACCTGCTTTATCCCCTGATGAAAGCCGAGCTATTCATGCGTTTCGAGATGCCCCAGCTCGGCCCGGTCATCGAAGCGCTCATCGGGGAACTGGCGCGCCAGGAGCTGGTTGTCGAGCGCGCCGCGCAGCTGTTTTTCAACCCGGCGCGGGCATTTACCCTGCAACTGCTGGCGGCGGGGGTGCGCGAGACGTTGCAACGCTATGCCATCACCTTTTCGCTGTTACGCTTCAATCCGCAAATCAATCGCGGGACGCTTGAGAAAGAAAGCCGGATTATGGCCCAGCGTCTTTCGGTGCTGCACGGTATTAACGCGCCTGAATTTTTCGACAAAGCGGTATTTTCCACATTGGTGGCCACGCTCAGGGATGAAAGCTATATCAGCGACACCGGCGATGCCATTGGCGAGAAGGTGAATGAGGTCAGCGAGATCCTCGGCGAGCTGATGACCCCCGAGGTGCAATTGACCATTAACAGCGCAAGCCTGTTGGCCGCGACGCCTGAAAACGACCCCGCGCCCATGTTATGATATCCGCGGCGGGCGAATGCCGACGCATCGCCCGTCTTTACGCCCTGTTATAACCGGGCCTGGCCGAAAAAACTCAGCGCAATGCCGACAAAAATCAGCATGCCCACCAGGTTGTTGTTTAAAAAAGCTTTAAAGCAGGCGTCGCGATCCCGCCGCGCAATCAGTTTTTGCTGATAGACAAACAACCCTCCCGCCAGCGCCAGGAACGCATAAAATACCATGCCAAGCGACGCCAATGCTCCCAGCCAGGCAAGCAATAGCAGCGTCGCCGCCTGTAGTAAACCGATAATCAATTTGTCATGGCGTCCGAAGAGAATAGCGGTGGATTTAACACCGATGCGGATATCATCATCGCGGTCCACCATGGCGTATTGCGTATCGTATGCCACCGTCCAGAGGATATTGGCGGCGAACAGCAGCCAGCAGGAGAGAGGTAAGGACTCACTGACCGCCGCATAGCCCATGGGTATTGACCAGCCGAATGCTGCGCCCAATACCAGTTGCGGCAGATGGGTTACCCGCTTCATAAACGGATAAACCCAAGCCAGCGCCAGGGCCGCCACCGAAAGGGCAATGGTCATGGTATTCAGCGTCAGCACCAGCCCAAACGACACGCCCACCAGGATGACAAACAGCATTTTGGCTTCTTTTTCGCTGACAAGGCCGCTGGGCAAGGGACGGGAGGCGGTACGCCTGACGTGACCGTCTATCTTGCGATCGGCAAAATCATTGACGACACATCCCGCGGCGCGCATAAAAAAGACCCCAAGGACAAACACCGCCAGCGTGCCTAAGGCGGGCGTGCCGCTTCCCGCCAGCCATAATGCCCAAAGCGTCGGCCACAGTAATAACAGAGAGCCAATGGGTTTATCAATGCGCATCAGTCGGCACCAGGCCTGCCATTTGCCCATCGTGGCGCTTTGTTCCACTTGTTTCTCCTTTACTTCATCATTCTTTGCATACTGCTTAACAATACAGCGGAGCAGCGGGTAAAAACAGTTCGGTCAGCAATAAGGGTTTACCATCCGGGCGCAGGCAGGAGCGCCGCGCCCACAGGCCGTCTTTTCGGCCCAGCTGGATAAAGTCCCGTTCCGGCGTCCGGTTGCGAAACAGCCAGCGGCCCAAGGGAACATCACCCAGCGTGGTAAGCGCCCACTCCGACCCGTTCATGGCGTTTTCGGGCATCAGGGTGCGACCGGCCAGCCAGGGTATGTCATCGCCGCACAGTACGATTTCCCGCAGCCAGTAGCGATCGCTGGGCGGCAACAGGGCAATATCGTCACCCAGCGCCTGTGCCGGGAAATAACCTTCGCGGCCACGGCGGATGGTAACATGCCGGCAATGGCGCTCGAAGCGCCGGGTCATGGATTCTTTCTCCATCAGCCAGTCCGCCAGGGCGGGCGCGGGCGCCGGGTCCTGGTCAGTCAGCCAGGTAATGGCAGCCAGTAACGCGATGTGAGGATCGTCCGTCATCCTGTTCCCCATAGTTCAGGTGTTCAGATCCGATAGTGTAGCTCAGAACGCCAGTTTTTTAACCTGCCGTAAGCGGAAGATTGCGATTGATGAGGCGGCAATACCCCTTAGTACACGCGGCGGCGTAAAAAAAAAGCCTCCGTAAGGAGGCGTTGGAAATGGGTATTGTCGCGCTTATTCCAGCGCGGGGGAGCGTTCGTCGGTTAAACCGTACAGATAGTATTTACGACCGACCATCTGGCCGCCGTCACGCGTCAGCGGGATCCAGTTCAGCTGCGCGCGGCTACGGTTCGGCGTCGGCGTCAGCAGATCCAGCGGGATGGAAAGGTAAAATCCTTTGGTGAACGACCCTTCGCCATAGTCCTCTTTGGAGACGTTGGTAAAGGTGGCAAAGGCGCCGGCGGTGATCCCGCTGTCGAAGCGGCGGGATACATCGAAGGTGACGCCCTTATCCTTGGCCAGGTAACGTCCGACGCTGGCTTTAACCAGCACGTTATCCATGAAGTCCGGCCGCCAATAGCCGGTCAGGTTGCCGGTCGCCACAGTATAGTCGGCGAACTGCATCATATTGTCCCAGTCGCGCTGCTTGACGTAGTTACCGTCAATGCCCACCGCCCAGTTTTTGTCCAGCGGACGATACAGCACTTCCCCGCCGACGCCGCCGTACATCATTTCCAGATAGCCGCCATAAAGCTGGCCGTACCAGCCGTCGCCCAGGCGATCCATATAGGTGGTCTGCAAGTTGCTGATATAGACGTCGTTCTGCACATACTCACGTATGCGGGTGCGGACGCGCGGCAGATGGGAATCGCTCGGCGGCGCGGTGAAGTTGAATTTGTCGTAGTTATTGACGATATTGCCGAACAGGGAACCGGAGGTCACCCAATGGTCGGTCAGCCAATAGCTGGCCGTGCCTTCGACGCCGATTTGGTACATGTAAAATGATTCAGGCCCGCCGAACGATTGGTTGAGCACCGGCGACACGCCAAGCTGCAGGCGTTCCCGGTCGATATAATAACCTTGTTCTGCGTTTTTCGGCACGTCCGGCTCGGTGCGGCGTTGCTTCAGCGGCTGCTCATGCCCCAGGGGGTAACCCGCCAGGGTGTCCTGCAAGCTTTTCACGTCGGTTTCCGTGGTAACCTGCGGCATGTTCTGCCGGGTCTGGGTGACCTTCAGGGTATCGATGTTCTCCGGCAGGTTATTGACCAGGATACGGTTGGCGCGATCGACGCCCTCTTGGTCATCCCGGTATTTATATTGCTCGCCGGTCATATACAGGGTGCGGTCTTTTACCTGGATATGCGGGCCGGTAAACCCGGCATTGCTGTCCATATCGGTCAGCTGCTGCGCCACCACCTGATGCTGCAGCATATCGGACTGCGGCTGCGGCGCGTAGGCCGG
>NZ_DASWOM010000091.1:0-37161 GCF_036398755.1 Acerihabitans sp.
GAAATGTCAGAATACCTGTTTGAAAAGCTCGGGCTGAGCAAACGGGATGCCAAAGAAATAGTGGAACTGTTTTTTGAGGAAGTCCGGCGAGCGCTGGAAAATGGCGAGCAGGTAAAATTATCCGGTTTTGGTAATTTTGATCTGCGCGACAAAAATCAACGTCCAGGGCGTAATCCGAAAACCGGTGAAGATATTCCCATCACTGCCCGTAGGGTGGTGACGTTTCGTCCGGGGCAAAAGTTAAAAAGCCGTGTCGAGAATGCCTCACCTAAAGAGTGATGTATTGTCAGCTATCTGAAAAGGCCGCTTCGTGCGGCCTTTTTTTTTAGCCCGCGGTCGGTGCGTATGGCGAACCATGAGGGATCGATTGTCAGGATTGAGTAAAGGGATCGCCTGTTTATGGTAAAGGCGACGTTGTCTGATAGTGGCGGCTATTGGCCGCTGCTATAACGGCGGCAAATCGTATCTGTTTCACAGGTAGAGATCATGAAAAAAACCACTTTATTATGTGCGTTGGCGCTGCTGATACCTTGCGGCGCGCTGGCGGATGTGTTTATCAGCACCGACAATCCCGGCATGGTGATTAATCTTGGCAGCCAGGATGCGCGCGGTTATTTCTGGGATGGCGACGAGTGGCGTGCGCCGCAGTGGTGGTACGAACACCGTGGCCGGCATGTCGGCGAACGCAACCAGCGCGGGTGGTTTTGGGACGGTTACCAGTGGCGCACGCCGCAGTGGTGGTACGAGCATGAAGATGACGATATCGGCGATCGGAATGATTTCGGCTGGTACTGGGACGGCGGACGCTGGATAGAGGAAATGCCTGAGGGCATGCGAAACGATCGGGGCCAGTATTGGTTTAACGGTATCTGGACCATCGCGCCGCCGCCAGGCTATGGCCGGCGCGGCAGAGACTACCATGAGCCCAGGCGCCAGCAGGTTTTTTCCACCTGGGATCATAACGACAGACACGACAATCGGCCGCACCAGGGCGGCAATGACAACCGCCCGCCGCAAAACAACGGCGGCCAGCCGCACCAGGGCGGCAATGACAACCGCCCGCCGCAAAACAACGGCGGCCAGCCGCACCAGGGCGGCAATAATAACCGCCCGCCGCAAAACAACGGCGGCCAGCCGCACCAGGGCGGCAATGGTAATCGCCCGCCGCAAAACAACGGCGGCCAGCCGCACCAGGGCGGCAATGATAACCGCCTGCCGCAAAACAACGGCGGCCAGCCGCACCAGGGCGGCAATGGTAATCGCCCGCCGCAAAACAACGGCGGCCAGCAGCATCAGGGCGGCGGTGAAATTATCAAGCCTAAGCCGCATTGATCCAATCATGAGTCCGGCGCTCGTCGCCGGGCTGAGTATTATGCGTTGGTCGCCCGCGGCCGCCACCGAGTGTTAGCATTCCGTCAGGCTAACGTAAGAGTCGTGCAAATCCGCCCTTGTCTGATAGTGGCGCCGTGACGCGGCTGCTATAACCACAGCACATGGATTCAGGAAAAAATAATATGAAGCAAAAAGCAGCGTTACTGGTGATGGCTCTGTTGGCGACACCTTGCGCCATCCCCTCGGGCGCAATCGCCGGGATGCTGGTCAACGTCTCCGCGTCGGGCGCCTCGGCACAGATTGGCGAGCGAAACGATCGCGGCTACTATTGGGACGGACATGACTGGCGCGCGCCGGCCTGGTGGCGTGGACACCAGGGCAAGCACCTAGGCGAACGCAATCAACATGGCGAATATTGGGATGGCGGCCGCTGGTCCGCCCAGCCGCCCGCGGGCCATGGTAAAACGACCAGGGCGCGCACGCAGCAGGCAGCGCATAACACCGCGTCCCGCAATACCGGCGGTAATCAAGACACCCACGCCCAGTCAAACGGTGCTAATGGCAAGCCGGGGCAGGCCCAGGGTAATCAACACCAGGTAAGCGGCGGTGAACCGATAAAGCCGCCGCAATAATAACAGCAATAATATTGACCCTATGGGTCACTTCCCCGGCGCCGTCTGATTCCCCACTTATGGCGCCGTTTTTTTAACCGCTAACCGCTCCCGTCACGCCTGCAATACCTCCTTTCGCCTTTTGACAATCATATTCCCAGGCACGGGTGCTACCGCTTGAGCGTTAATCCCGGTAGGATAAAAGCCCGTTTCTTCGTGCCCTGTTACCTTGTATTACCGGACCTTAAGCAATGATGCCGTCAAACAGCCCACTCTTCAGCGATCTGAAATATCGGCAATCCCGTCGTGATGCCGCGCGTATCCGCGTATTGGCGCTGTTTGTGCTTATCGCCCTGCTGATAAGCCTGTGCGCCGGCGATGTCTGGTATTGGCCGACCCGGTGGTTTGCCGACGACACGGCCAGGATGTTTATCTGGCAACTGAGACTGCCGCGCGCCCTGGCGGTGATAGCCGTAGGCGCCGCGCTGGCGCTTGCCGGGGCGGCGATGCAGAATATTTTTGAAAATCCGCTGGCCGAGCCGGGACTGCTGGGGGTGGCCAACGGCGCCGGCTTGGCGCTGACCCTGGGCGTACTGCTGGGCCGGGGGACGATACCGGTGTGGGGGCTGGGGCTGTGCGCGGTGGCGGGTGCCCTGGCGATCACGCTGCTGCTGCTCTGGTTTGCCAGGCAGCGCGCCTCCAACGCCCGGTTACTGCTGGTCGGCGTGGCGCTCGGCATTGTGTGCAGCGCCGTGATGACCTGGGCGGTCTATTTCAGTACCAGCCTGGATCTGCGCCAGCTATTGTACTGGATGATGGGGGGCTTCGGCGGCGTGGACTGGCGCGACAAATGGCTGGTTTTGTCCCTGCTGCCCTTTATTATCTGGCTATGCCTGCAGGGCCGGGTGATGAACCTGCAGGCATTGGGCGAACAGCAGGCGATGCAGTTGGGGTTGCCGGTGTTTGTCTGGCGCAATTTGCTGGTATTGGCCTTCGGCTGCATGGTGGGCATCAGCGTGGCCCTGGCCGGCGTGATCGGGTTTATCGGCCTGGTGGTGCCGCATATCCTGCGCTTATGGGGATTAACCGATCACCGACGGCTGCTTCCCGGCTGCGCGCTGGCCGGCGCGGGCATCCTGCTGCTGGCGGATGTGATTGCCCGTATCGCGCTGTATGCCGCGGAGCTGCCGATAGGGGTGGTCACCGCCACGCTTGGCTCGCCGATATTTATCTGGCTATTAATCCGGATAAGGGGATAAGCTTGTGTAAGGCGATAAGCTGCTGATTTTACCTGTAACCCGTAGGAGATGATAATGACGGATACCCTGTATACCCTGCCGCTGAAGACCATTACCGGGGAAATAACCACCCTGGAACATTATCAAGGCTCGGTGCTGCTGATTGTAAACGTAGCCTCGAAATGCGGCCTGACCGATCAGTACGAAGGCCTGGAAAGCCTCTATAAGACCTGGCATGCGCAGGGGCTGGAGGTGTTGGGTTTTCCCTCCAATGAGTTTGCCGGCCAGGAGCCGGGCAGCGACGACGAGATTTTGGCATTTTGTCGTGGGACCTTTGGTGTCGAATTTCCCATGTTCAGTAAAATCGAGGTCAACGGCGAGCATCGCCACCCGCTTTACCGGGCGCTTATCGCCGCCAAGCCCACGGCGATAAAACCCCAGGGCAGCGTATTTTTTGAGCGCCTGGCGGGAAAAGGGCGCACCCCCAAACAGCCGCAGGATATTTTGTGGAATTTTGAAAAGTTCCTGGTGGGGCGCGACGGTACCGTCCTCGAACGCTTTGCCCCGGATATGACGCCCCAGGACCCGATTATCCTGGATGCCGTCAAACGGGCGCTGGCGCAATAACCGGCGTATCGGCCATGCAGCCGCCGTTATTATTGGATTTGCGGCGCGTAACGGTGCCGCGGCGTTTGGCGGCGATATCGGCCCAGGTGCCGCCGGGCAGTCTGATCCATATCATCGGACCCAACGGCGCGGGGAAAAGCACGCTGCTGGCCTGTATTGCCGGGCTGATGCCGTCGGCGGGGGAAATCACCCTGCTCGACAGGCCGGTTGGGCAGTGGCATGGCGCCGATCTGGCCCTGCGCAGGGGTTATCTCTGCCAGCAGGCCGTGCCCGGCACCGCCATGCCGGTCTTCCAGTACCTGATGCTCCATCAGCCGCGCAACGCCGACGAGACCGCGGTGGATCGCTGCGTGGGATACCTGGCCGCGGCATTGTCGCTGGCGGATAAACTCGACCGCCCGCTAAGCCGGCTATCCGGCGGCGAATGGCAACGCGTCAGGCTGACGGCGGTATTCCTGCAGATCTGGCCGGCCATTAATCCCCTGGGGCGGCTGCTGTTGCTCGACGAACCCGCCGCCGGCCTCGATATCGCCCAGCGCGTGGCCCTGGATGCCCTGCTGGCGGAAGTCAGGGCGGCGGGCCTTGGGGTGCTGGTCTGCGCCCATGACCTTAACCATACCCTGCATCATGCCGGCCGGGTATGGCTTATGTCCTCCGGCGCGATGGCGGCGCAGGGCGGCGTGGGGCGGGTTATGCGGCCCGAGATATTATCGCCGGTGTTCGGCGTGGATTTTACCCTGCTCCAGGCCGGTGAGCGCCCCTGGCTGGTGGCTTCCGGCTCGACATTACCGCCGCGGCGGACTTTCTCGGGGGCTTTTTAATCGCATGGTCAACATAAAGAGTCATGACTAAAACATGAGACGGATTTCCTTTTGGCTGCTGGCAGCAACGTTATTGATTACCGGCTGTAGCCACCATGCGCCCAGTCCCGACCCGCGGCTGGCCGATGCCGGGGCGGTGAAGTCCGGTCTTCACGCGCAGCTGCGCCAGTGGCACGGCACACCCTATCGCTATGGCGGCCTGGATCAGGGCGGGGTTGACTGTTCGGGTTTTGTCTACCGGACCTTCAGGGATCGGTTTGCCATCATCCTGCCGCGCTCCACCGAGGCGCAGACTAAAGTGGGCACGCGAATTTCCCGCGACGATCTCTTGCCGGGGGATCTGGTGTTTTTCAAGACCGGCAGCGGCGCCAACGGGCTGCATGTGGGAATCTATGACACCGATGATCTGTTTATCCATGCCTCGACCAGCCGCGGCGTGATACGGTCATCGCTGGATAATGTCTACTGGCGTAAAGCCTATTGGCAGGCGCGGCGTATTTAACCCGGCGGTGGCGTCGGGCGATTCCCGCCGGATGCCGTCCCCCGATAATCCAGCCTGATATCGCCAATGCAGCGTAAGCGAACCGGGCATGATCCCCGGACGTTGCAACACATCCCGCCGAACGTTCTACACTTGAGTAAGGAGGCACCATGGCACAAACCCCGATATTCAAGAACAGCTATTTCCAGCAATTGCCCGGTTTTTATACCGCCCTGGCGCCCACCCCGCTGCGCGGCGCGCGGTTGCTTTACCATAGCGCGGAATTGGCAGGCGTTCTGGGCCTGGCGGATGAACTGTTTGACGAGCGGCACGCGGCTCTCTGGTGCGGCGAACAACTGTTGCCCGGCATGCAGCCGCTGGCGCAGGTTTACAGCGGTCATCAGTTTGGCGCCTGGGCCGGCCAGTTAGGCGACGGACGCGGCATCCTGCTTGGCGAACAGCAACTGGCGGACGGGCGGGCGATGGACTGGCATCTGAAAGGGGCGGGTCTCACGCCCTATTCACGCATGGGAGACGGCCGCGCGGTGCTGCGTTCCGTGGTACGCGAATTCCTGGCGTCCGAGGCGTTACATTATCTGGGCATCGGCACGACGCGGGCGCTGACCATCGTCACCAGCGATGAGCCGGTGTGGCGCGAAAAAGCGGAACCGGGCGCCATGTTGCTGCGGGTGGCGCCAAGCCATGTGCGGTTCGGTCATTTCGAGCATTTCTACTACCGGCGCGAAGCGGAGAAGGTCAGACAGCTGGCGGATTATGTTATCGGCCGCCACTGGCCGCAATTTGCGGGGCTGGAAGAACGCTACCCTTTATGGCTGACGGATGTGGTGGAAAGGACGGCGCGCATGATTGCCCAATGGCAGGCGGTGGGGTTTGCCCACGGCGTGATGAATACCGATAACATGTCGATCCTGGGCATTACCATCGACTATGGCCCATTCGGTTTTCTCGACGCGTACCAGCCGGATTATATCTGCAATCATACCGACCATCAGGGCCGCTATGCGTTTGATAACCAGCCGGCGGTGGGGTTATGGAATTTGCATCGCCTGGCGCAGGCGTTGTCCGGACTGATGTCGGTCAGTGCTCTCGAGCAGGCGTTGGCGCGCTACCAGCCGGCGCTGATGGAAGCCTATGGCGAAGAGATGCGCGCCAAGCTCGGCTTTACCACGCGCGACCGGCAAGATAACGACATTCTCACCGGCCTGCTCGGGCTGATGGCGCGAGAAGGCAGCGACTACACGCAGGTCTTTCGCCTGTTAAGTGAAAGCGAGGCCGACAACCCGCGCTCGCCGCTGCGTGATGAAATGAAAGACCTGGCGGGTTTTGACCTTTGGTATCAGTCTTACCGCCGCCGGTTGCTGCAGGAGGGCGTCGATAGCGATAGGCGCAGGCAGGCCATGCTGGCGAAAAATCCGAACATCATCCTGCGCAACTATCTGGCCCAGCAGGCCATCGACGGAGCCGAACAAAACGACGCCACATTTCTGGCCAGCCTTCACCAGGCTCTGTGCCGGCCATTTGACGACGACCCGGCGTTAAACGATTTTGCCGCGCCGCCGCCGGAGTGGGGCCGGCATTTGGAAATATCCTGCTCGAGCTAAAGGCGCGCATACGCGGTTCGCCTTTTTCATGCCTGTCATTCATTCAGTGCCGTTCGCCACGGATGGCTTCATTATTGAACCAATCGGAAAGATAACGGTATTCTTCCAGTGACAGTATGACATCCAGAAACGCCTGCTCGACGATGATGTGCTCCTCCCCACCGGTTAAGTGATACTCGGCGATAATGGCATCAAGCAGGCTTAAGGAGGACGCGCTGAGGGTTTGTATATGCCGGGGAATGTCGGCGTAGGACGGTGCGTATCCATACAGTTGCTGCAAAATATCAACACAGATAACCGGCATCTGGCCGGCATGCGGGTCCAGGCCAGGTATATGGCCCGCGCCATCCGCCGCGGTGTTATTGGCCGCCGTTATATAACCGCGCTTGTCGCGCTGAAACAGTAATCTTTTTTGCATACTAAGCACAAAGTTTATAAGATCATGCAATCGGCGATGTATTTTCTGGCTATGGCTGAAGACGCCATCCTCGGAACTCTGGGCGGAATCAACGCTGCCGCGCGCCGCGTGCAAATGTCGTTTGCCGGGTCGAAACCAGGTGAACCATTCCGGCCTGCGCTGGCGGATGTCGTCGCTGATTTTGTAGGGATAAGCTTTAATGGGTAAGCCTAACTCATCGGCGAGGATTTGCCCCGTCGAATAGCGGCGCCCATAACCGCTATAACAGGAAAAAAGTTCAATGCTTTCCAAATCCTGAAATTTGAATTTGGCATTATCCAGATAGGGCAGTCCGCGAACAATATCAGAAAACTCAATGGCATCCATATTGTTAACATTAAAGGGCGCGCCATGCAGTCTTATACTTAACCGTGTCTTGGCCTCATTAATCAGGTCGATATGACAATCTTTTCCCAACAGGATTTTTTCGCGCGAAACGATCCGCTCTCTGTAGCCTCGTTGCTGGCCGTCGCTTAGAAAAATCGGCACGTTTTCCCGTGGCAGATCATTCATTAACGTCGGTATCTCAATCTTTGAGCCAAAGGCCTTTCCCGCCATGACGAACAGGATTTTGTCGGTGTGGTGAAGACTAAACAGCCCTTGCGTAAACCTGCCCATCTGTTCGGCGATGACGATGGAAACCCTGGCGGGCAGGTCGGGACCGAAAAAATGATTTTCCACGCCGACAAAACGGCCGTGGCCTTGGCATAGCAATAAATGCTCAAGTAAATTCGAGGTACTGTAGAGTGCTAAAAGGTTACCCTCGTTGATCTTTAGCATGTCCTCGTTCGATGTAATCCTGATTTTGTCTGTAAGAATGGCGTGGCTATTCAAACTGTCTACTTTCGCCTGTTTTACCATCCGGGCCAGCTTTATTGCGCTTTCATTATCCAAATTGTTGCTTTTATATAAAACTTTCAGGGGAAATTCTTCTTTTAACGAATAACTGTGGGGCGCATGGCGTAAAGCCCGTGCAGCCAGACGAACGTTGGACGATTGTTTATGTCCAGAGGAATATTTAATTCTGTCATGACCATTATTCTTTTTAATCATCAAAGGATAATACCATGCCGGCTCTTTGAGTAAAAAACCATTTTTGAGAACGCTTGATGGCGACGTGGCCTCCCGGTAAGTCAGGAAGTTGGCATCCTCTAGAGAATCGATATCTTTATATTTGATAAGTTCAAATTTCAATGGTGACTTATTATACATGCCTAACCATTCATCTTCGGTAAAAACATCCCTATTATCCAGCAAATTGAATGATCCGCGCATTTCCTGGAGATCAATTATAAAGTTATAGTTTTCTATATCTATCCGTAATGCGAAATAGGTATCGGGTATTAATGCGTGTTTATCCGTCCAGCCGCAAATTGCGCGAAAACGCATGATGCCGTCATGCTTTTCAGTCAACGCGCGTAGGGATGAAGCTAAAAAATTCTCATCCTGGCTGTAACCGCTAGATTGGATGGCGTCAATAATTTCCTTGCGGAAGAAAAAACTGCGGTGAAATCGGCCCAAAAAATCCCCACGTAATGCGTTTTTTTTGATGATATCCCGCACATAATCATTTTTATAAAGATAAAATCGTATGACCCGTTTATAAAAATCGATTTCGCCATCTTCAGGCACTGGAAAATTTGACAAGATTTTCCGGGGTTCGCCCTGGGTTATCTCAGTATGGCGAAAGGCTTTTTCCGCCGCTTTATAAAAATCGAATGAAGCGATAAAATGGCTGGAAGGACTACCGATACTGGCAATCCAGTTACCGGTGCCGCTACGCATGACAGGGATGGCAAAATATTTTTCATTTACCATGTTTCTATTGGCAATTCTCCATTCTCCATAATGTTTATCCCAAAACACCTTGAAGTAGTCATTGTCATTAACAACATAGTATTGTTTATCCTGGGTGAGGGTATCAACCAGAACGCCGTTTTTTTTTGTTTCCAGAAGGGCGGGATCGATATTTGTTTTCCACGCCTGACGCAAGTTTTTCTTGCGTCGCGATTTCGCTCTGATGGCCTCGTTGGCAATTGACACAAGTTCGCCGATTTTGTTTTTGACATTGGCGCCAAGAAGGGACAGGAAGCTACCGTAAGGTTGCAGGGGAAAAAAGAAATAGGCAAGTTCTTTTGCCGATTGCATGGCAAGATTTTTACCGACTTCAGGTGCGGAAAGCATTAATTCATTTATGATAAATTGCTTTAGCATTTGGCGCGGCGTGTTGTTTTTTATAGCGTTGTGTAACGCATGTTTAAGTGTATGTTCAGGGATTTTTTTAAATTGCCCTCCCAGCAATAAAAAGGTGGACATTAAATCAAATAGATCGAACATGATTTCATTGAATTTTATTTCATGTTCCTTATCATTCCAATGCTGGCAAAGCGTGTCAAAAAAAGGAATAAACGAGGCGATATATTCAGGCCAGCTGTAGTTATGCAGCGTTTCCTTCAACCTATCGGCAATGGTCAGCAGCGTCGCCTGAGACAGATAATCAATATTGGTAATAAGCGGTGTATCAATGCTTACCGGAGGTGACGAGTCAATCGGCTGGGAAAGATAGGGCGTGATCAACGTCATGATATCGGTGCTATTGACCGCTGCCAATGTATAGGGTGCCGCGGGCATGCCGACCGGCTCGTTTTCCGGTGAAAAAAGCAACATATCGATGAGCGTGGTGAGGTTGCCGCTGTTGGCATCGATAACAGGGAACAGCCCGGCCAGTAGATCAGCCTCGCACGCCATGGGTTCCGGGCGCTTATTCATTTCATTGCTGCGCCAGAAGTCCATCATCTCTTGCAGCAATGGCTGGTTATCATATTTTTCAAGGTCATGGATGAAGACATAACCGCTCAAGGTTGATAATAGAAAAAGTTTGCCGCTTTGTAACCGCAAAAGCGAGAGGTAGCCGATATTTTTATGTGGAAGGTAAACATAATTAAAAGGCGACAGGCTATTATGAACATAATTTCTCGAAAACACCTCAAAACAAAAAATTTCTTTTGGCGGATATATGGCGTCGACATAATCGATAGTCGATCGGTCAATCGCCGCCAAACTGGTTTTGCGTGCTTCATGAGCGGAGTAAAACCGTTTGTAATCATAAAATTGTTGATAATAATCTTCCAGCGAATTCTTTTTATCTGAGGAAACCAACTGATAGATATTCAAATGGCTTGCTTGTTCGCGTATTTTATACTCAACAAAAAAATGCTGTTGTTCGCTGACAAACGTTTTTAAAATATAAAGCGAATGTAATGAAGCCAACAGATTCTCGTCAAGATTTTTTTCTGTGCCGAGATACCAAAAAACAGCGGCTTTTACCATAAGTTCAAAGTCACCATTAAGAACACGTTGCTGATAGGCTAATAGCATCTGGTAGTCTGAAAAATGGCCGTCAGTTTTGGTGGTTTCGCTTCTCATGGCCTCTATTTTCGCCACGGCAATATATTGTTCAGCGCTGTCCGCCACAAGAATGATATTTTTACGTATATAATAATCAATGGTATTGATAAATGTTCTTTGCAAGTCTCTAAGGTATGCGAATAAAATATACGTGGATTTAAATTCATGCAGATTGCTTTTAAAATCATTGTACCACTTCTCCTGAGCCTGGAATTTTTCCTTCTCAAACACATTGCTGATAATCATTTCTGACAAAATAGCATATGCCTGGTCCCAGGGCGCAATGTTTTTTTCCTGCCATTGCGCTTCGCTTTCTGGCTGGATTTCATTCAGACGGGACAATTCGACCATCTTAAGGATAGTGTTCATATGCGGATGCTTGTTATGCTTAAGATGAATGTAATTCTCCACCTCATTAACAAAAAGCGCCTCCATGTTCGCCACCACAATTTCTTTCTCATCCGCGGCGAAAGGGTACCAGTGATTCGTCATTTCACCAGGTAATAAAAAATTATTAGCATGAATACTTATCTCATTAACACGGGTGTATTCGAATATATAATAAAATCTCAACTTGAGCAGACTGTCGGTCATGGTTTTTTTATTATGTTCAAGTAGCGCGGCGTAAATCTCTAAATTGGTGATGTAAGTGACCTTTTCCATCGTAGTGTGGTCGTCGGAAAAAAGCTGCGCGGTATATTCATCATAAGCCGTTTTCATGACCTTGAGCGTGTTGTATATTTCCACATGGAAAGCATGTTCTGAAAAAGACGTGTTATTTATTTTTAGCAATTCTTCTTGTTCAAATGTGGAAAAGTCTTTATTTTTTAGCAGGGAAACCGTTTGGCTGATGATATCAATATCAATGTTCTCATACGCTTCCACCAACTGCCTGTCTATGTTGGGAATGTAATCTCGCAGAGTTTTATGATTAGCCATATGCTGTGAAATTATCCGATGGGTGGAGATATTAGTCGTATTAATCTTCAGTAAAAACATCAACAGGTTTTCCGTTAGCGTTTTGAGAAGAAGGATATGCAATACATATCCCTTGTCCTTAAAATAAAGCCCATTATAAAATATATCTTCAGCCTTCGAGGCGATAAGCCCGTCCAACGCCATTAACGCGTGATGATTGCCGTTTGCAAGATCAACGCCTGACGCAAGCAATTCGCTCGCCAACTGTTGTAACACTGCCCGGCCTGCGGGATTGGCGGGCGCAAGATTAAACGCCTGTTCATTGATAAAAAAGCGGCCAAGGTCAGGCGAGCTTCCATTGCCGGCGGCAAGCGGTTCGGGCATCCAGGAGACCGTCGGCGGCGCCGGCGCCGGCTTGACCTCTAATGCGCGGGGGGCAGTGTCAGCCGGTGCCAAATGTGCCGATATCTCCGCATTGGCTGAATAAACAGGTTGCCGTGATGGGGGCTCAGGGGACTGCTGGCCGTTTGCCTGGGGAAATATCAGCGGATCACGCGCTTTGGAGATCCAATTCAATGCCGTATCAAGCCACGCCGGGCGCGTCAGGATATATTGCGGGTTCAGGTACGCCAGCAATTGGCCCAACGCCTGGGTGACCGTCACAGGCGTCTGCAGCAGATCTTCAATATAATAATTATCTTCGTGCGCCACAACCAGCCGGCTGCCTAAGTAACCCGCCAGAATGGCCCGGCCACTCGGCAACGCGATCCGCCTGACGGGAAGGCGGTGGGGTACACCGCCGGCAATGAGGAAACCGTCTTTATTGCGAATCAATTCATTGGCACAGCGAGATAAATAATCGATGCTCTCGTCCGAGTCCGGCATGTCGCCGAGGCGAATGCCGCCAGTATCCGTCTGGTTGGCTTGATAAAAAGTCTCTCGATTTTTTAGGTTGTTAATATTACTGACTTTAATAATTTCTTTTGGAAAAGACCATTGCGCAGACACGGGGTTCAAGAAAAAAGGCGAGAATGCATACGTGCCAGTTGTACTATAACTTATTGAATTAGCCATATATATTTCCTTAACCTATGCTGATGAGATTAGAGGCGAAAAAATATATTCCCGAAATAGCCAATGATAAATGGTGTATAACTTCTTTACGGCTAGTATTATTGGTAATGCAATGAGTGACAGATGTACATTAAAAGAGATGGCAGGCCAAAGTAAGCGTTAATAAAACTTTGTTTATATAATTGAGATGTTATGGTCCATAACCTGCGCTACCAACGAGCCATAAAAAAGACCGCCGGTGGCGGCGATCCTTAATGCCGGGCCACCCGTTGCGGTTAATCCCATTACTGCCGTCAGCCGCGGCAACTGCCCACCCCGACCAGCAGCGCCGACAGCCGTTTGCGGTCTTAGCTGTCCGGGCAGCCCAGGGGGCGGGGAAGCACACATTTATCGCCCGCGTTAATACTTATAGCTGGCCAGGTTAACCTTCGATTGACGTGGCATTAAATTGGTTGGATAAATACTTATACTCATCGATGGATAAAATAACATCCAGAAAAGCTTGTTCAATGATATAATTCTCCTTGCCGGCGTCAATAGCGTAATCCGCTATAATTTCCATCAGCAATGTCTGGGACTCGGAACACAAAGTAATATCCCCGACGATGAGCGGATGATGAGGATTATGAGGAAATAACAATTGCAATATATCAATGTAAATAAAAGGGACGTGCCGGGAGAGGCCTTGAAAGGGACTGTCCTCGACGTTTTGATTATGTCCCTTGTATGCCAATCGGCGAATAACATCGCGCACGGCATGCATAAGTTCATGAATAGCCCGCTGCATATTCTGCATGTTAATATGCTCCTGATGCCGAGGGCGGTGCGGCAGTTGGTTTTGATTGCCCATGGGACTTATCACGTCCTGCGGGTCATATTCACGAAACCATTCTGGCCTTCTTAAGCGCACCCCGTCACTGACGTAGGGGGGCGCGGTGTAAACCTTGATGCCCAGCTCATTAGCCAGCAGCTGCGCGTTGGAATAGCGGCGTCCGTAACCGCTAAAGCAGGAGATTAAATCAATCCCGGTAATATTATGTAAATCAAATCTTCCATTATCTACATAGGTCAGCCCTTTAAGGGTGTCAGCAAATTCGATGACGTCCATATGGTTCACCAAAAAAGGTGTGCCGTGCGATTTGATTGATAAATGCGGCGAATCACCGTCATTACGGGTAATTTGGCAGTCTTTTCCCAACAAAACCCGTTCGCGGGGAATATCTTGCTCCCGATAACTTTTGATGCGACCATCGATAAAATATTCGGGAATTTTTTCCCGAAAGACGCCATCCAGCAGTACCGGGGTATCGTCCTTGGCACCGAATGCGTCACCGGCGAATACCGAAAAGGCCGTATCGGCATAATGAGGTTTTAGCACGCCATATTTAAAGGTTCCCAGCTGTTCGGCGATGATCAACATGGCTCTGGCCGGGGTTATCAAACTAAGGTAATCATTACTCATGCCAATAAATCGCCCTTGACCCAATGATAATAATAGGTACTCAAGCTGGTTTAAATAATTTAACGCAGCAATAATTTTTCCTTTATTGATTTTTAATAAATCGGAGGTGGCGTATATTCTTTGCTGATTACTTAAAACGGCTCGGCTTGCCAGACCGTCAGATTTAGCCTGGTTTATTAAGTGTAGTAATTTCCTGGCTCCGGCGTTATCAACTAATTCCGATTGAAATAAACAATATATAATATATTCTTCATGCATTTTATAATTATCAATGTGGCTGCGCAAGGCTCTTGCCACCAGGTGAATGTTAGGGTTTGAAGTCATTTTTTGCGGGAAATAGGCTTTTTTTAAGTCAGTACTGGCTCTGATGACCGAGGGTCTATACCACTCTGGTTCTTTTAGTAAAAATCCATATTTAATATAGGCAAAAGGTGTTGTTGCCTCTCGATAATTGAAATATTTGGCATCAATAATAAATTCAAAATCCTTGAATTTTATCAGTTCAAATTGTGATGGAAAGTTATTCATCATCATAATCCACTCGTTTTCAGTAAAAACGTCTCTTTTGTCTTCAAAACCGAAGTTAGCGCGAATTTCATTTAAATCAAGGATATATACCCTGTTTTTCAGCCTGATGGACAATGCGAAATAGGTGCCGGCCATCTGGTCATCCCTGCCGCGCCAGCCGCACACGGCACGGAACCGTATTCTGCTATCATCATAACTTTTTAATGTTTTCAGCGCCTGTAGCTGGGATGTAATATCATACGCGAATCCATTGAACTCATGCATCGCAAGTATTTCTTGTTTTATAGAGAACGAGCGGTAGGATTGATCCAAAAAAAGGTTAACGTCTACCTTACCGCCGATTATCCTTTGAGAGTAATAATGCCTTTGAAGATAAAAATGCAGGATTGCCTTATGGAAAGTTATTAAGTTATTGTCTGAAAAGTCTTGATAAGCGCTGGTTCGCATTGGTTCTATGGTGATGATATTAGCATTATCATGCTGATTGTAGTACATGGGACTAAAACTGAATGGCGAAAATTTGAGGTCGACTAACTGCCCCGCGCTTGCGACCCAGTTTCCTGAATGGCTGCGGGCTACGGGAATGGCAAAGTTTTTATTATCGGGGCCGTGTGAGTTAATAATTCTCCATTCGCCGTGATATTTATCCCAAAAGACGGGAAAATATTCATTATCATTAGTAACATAATAAGATTCTGCTGCTGTGGAATTTATTATGGAAACGCCGGTGTTTAATGTCTCCACTATCTTTTCATTTACATTTGATTTCCAGGGCCGACGAAGTATTTTTTTACGCAAGCTATCAGATTGTATCGCACGATTTGCTTTTGCTATTATTTCCAATACATTGACCTGTAGTTTTTCTACAAAAATTGATAAAGATCTTCCTGAAGGATGAATGACGTTAAAATAAGAAGAAAATTCATTTAGGGTGGATTTTGCATATTTTAACCCTAATTCAGGGGAGGCAATTATAAGTTCGTTAATAATGAATCTTTTAAAAGCATTATGTGGTATTTTTTGCTCTATTGCCTTATGTAAAGCATGTTTTAAGGTGTTTTCAGATATTTTTTTGAATTTGCCGGCAAAAAACACCAGTGACAACATTAAATCATAAATATCAAAAATAACTTCTTCAAATTTTATTTCATGCTCTTCATCATGCCAATGGCGGCACAGTGTAGTGAAGAAAGGGATAAAAGCGGCAACGTACTCCAGCCAGGTAGACTCATATAACGTTTCTTTTAATTCATTAGTGATTGTTATCAACGTTGCCTGATTTAAATAGTCAAAATTGGTTATTAACGGAGTGTCGGTGCTTAAAGGCAGGTACGTGGTCTGTTGTTGAGAAGCATAAGGGGAGATGATCAAATCAATATCATTATTTTTTACGGCGACCAGGCCGTATGCGGGTGCGGCCAAGCCGATTGATTCTTCTTCGGGAGGGAGCAACAGTATATCAATCATGGACGTTAGCCGATGACTGTTGGCATCAATTTTGGGGAATAACGACGCCAATGTGGTTTCATTGATAGGGTGCTGGGGCCGATTGCGTAACGCAAAAAAAGTATTACATTGAGCCCAATACGTTTTCATTTGATGCATAATGTCGATTTTTTCCGGCGTGTCGATATCAGCAACAAAGGGAAAACCGTTCAGTGTGGATATCAAGACATGACGGTCGCTATGTAATTTCGCAATGGACAGATAGCCGAGATTTTCAGCCGGGAGGTATACATTTGTAAAGGCAGATAAATGATTAGTAACGTAATTGCGGGAAAAAACCTTAAAGCAGAATATTTCCTTTGGTGGGTAAATGATATCTAAATAATTTAAAGTTGAGTTGTCTAAAGCAAGGATGGAAAATCGTTGCGCTTCAAAAAAAGAATCATGGATTTTGTAATATCTGAACTGCTGATAATATCCCTCGGCCGTATCCATTTTTGAGGAGGGCTTGAGCTGGAAAAGACTGGTAAAAGACTGCTGCTGGCGAGCCTGTTGTTCATGTAATACTTGCTGTTGCGCTGTTATAAACCGCTTTAGTATATAAAGTACATTAAGGGACTTTAAAAAATCTTCATCGACTTCATATTGTTGTGACATATACCATGAAACCGCGGCTTTGATAAGCAGATCCAGGTGACCTTTTGATTCAAGCTCATGGTATTCCACCAATAATCCGTAATCATCTTTTTCTTGCGCGACCTCGAGGGTTTTGCTGCGAACCGCTTCTATTTTGGCCGCTACGATGCGTTGTTCTTGTGATGTCGCTATTATATGTCTATTGTTAGCGTGAAAGTCAGCCACTTCGTCAATAAACAATATCTGCAAATTGATTAAATAGGCCATAAAAATATAAATAGTTTTGTCATTGTGGAGCCGGTTGACATAATCATTATACCAAGAAACGTGTTCAAGGATCTTTTCTTGCTCAAACTGGTTATTTTCAATGATTTTCGATAAAATGTCATGTGCATGATGAAAATGTCTTAAGTTATTTTCCACCCAAGTCCCATTATCATGGCTTTCGGCTTCATCCAGTTTAGAAATATCAATCAAATCCAACGCTTGATCCAAATGATTATGCGATGGCTTGTGCTGGTAAATAAAACTTACCAATTCCTCGGCGAAAGCCTTATCCACTTCCTCTTTGTTGAATTCAATTTCATCTTCCGCAAAGCCATGCCATAGATTGGACATTTCACCCGGTATAATAAAATTTGAGCTAAATATGCTAATGCCATTGGAACGGGTGTATTCAAAGATATAGAGAAATTTCAATTTTATCAAACTGTCAGTCAAGCATTCATTACTGCCGTCAATCAATGCATTAAAAATCTGTTGTGAATTAATATATAGGTTTTTTTCCAATGCGGGAAAATCGTCCAAATTCATTTGCTGACGATACTCATCAAAGGCCTGATCAAACAGCAAGAAATAATGTAATAATTTTTTGTGATAAATACGGTTATCAAATTCCGCATGCTCAATATTTTGAATTATTCCCTGCTTTGCGGTGGATAAATCTTTATTCCTGATGTAAGAAACCAAATCCTTGATGATTTTGTTATCAACCCGTCGCGTTCCGTCTAGCACTTTTTGTTCTAAATCGGTAATGTACTGACTGATCTTTATTTGATATCCGGAATATTCACTGATGTTGTTGGCGATGGCCGTTTCTTTTTGCGCCAGAATTCCCATGGTCGAAAGAATGTTTTCACTTAGCATTTTGAAAATGATAATGTTAAGTGATTCTTTTTTTTCTTTTAGGTACAGACCCCGATGGAACATGACCGCCATTTCCCGGCCGATAAACGAATCAAATTCAATCAGTGTGGCCAGTGGATTGTCAACCGGCAACGTCTTTTGCTGCAAAAAATCATGGATAAGGCTTTGAAGCTGTGCCTCGGCTTCCAGATTGGCGGGTGCGATTTTAAATTCATGGCCATCAATAGTAAATATTAATTGGCTGGGTATGACGGCGGCGCCCAAGGGCTTGCCAGCCCCTGGTAAAGACGCCAAAGCCAGCGTTACCGGTGTCGATAAAGTATTCGGGCCGCTGGTTTCCCCGGTGCTTGGCATCGCGTCTGCCGGTCCGAATTGCACCGCGAATTCAGCCTGCGCAGCATAAATAACATCACCGGAATTGTTATTGTCAGGGGGTGAAGGTTTGCCGTCCGCCTGCGGGAAAATAAAAGGGTCGCCCATAGTGTTGAACCAGTTATACGCGGTTTGTAACCAGCCGCGGCTGCGTTTTTCATCCGGCCGGCCGTACCCGCCGGTTAGGTGAGCAAGCAGGTTGGCTAATGTCGCTTTCCAGGTGGTGGTTGGCTGCCAGTCCTGTTCGACATGATAATTGCTGCCGTCAGAAACAATTAATCTTCCTTCATGATATCCAGCATGGATAGACCTGCCGCTGGGCAATAAGATGTGTTTTGTCGGTATGAATTTTTTTCTACTCATCAACTCAATGGCAATAAATTTCGTATTGCCGGGTTGTGACAAACACTCCGGATTGTTTCTAAGTTCATTTACGCAATAAAACAAATCATCGATTTTTTTCTCATGGACATCTGCCGCCTGTTCATCATAACGGCGGGCATTACACCGCGCGTTGATATTAGCGATATCGTTTTTATCTTTAATGTGTATGTTTTCAATATTATTAACTGCTTTGATATATGGATATCCTGAACATGGTGCTAGCCGTTCCTGCCCGAGACCGGGCATATTGTGCTGAGAATTGATATTGATTAATTTTGTCACGTTGGGCATAAATGCTTCCTTATCCATGATGGCTTCAAATAATTAACGCGGCTATTATGCAGGCTGACGAAGGAGACGATTGAGGCGAGGTCTATTGGTGTGCAGTTGACCGTCAATATTTGCCGGCATGGTTTAAGCATATCATTGCGTGGAGGCATTAAAACGGCTTGCTATGATTCGGTTTAGCTAAAAATGAGACTTTTTTTGCGGCAGGTTTTCGCGGGGATGATCAAATAAATCCATGCATGGCGCCAGGGCCGCCAAAATGCGGCCCTGGCGTCTAATCAAGCGGGGCGCCGGCATGGCAGGGACCCTGCTCTCAAAAGCGGGAATCAACCGCTTCGGCCAGCTTTTCCAGCAGCCGTTCGCTGTCGTCCCAGCCCAGGCAGCCATCGGTGATGGATTGGCCGTAGGTCAACGCCTGTCCAGGGATCAGGGCCTGGCTGCCTTCCACCAGAAAGCTTTCCGCCATGATGCCCGCCACGCGCCGGGAACCCTCGCGAATTTGCCTACAGACGGATTCGGCCACATCCATCTGGCGGCGATACTGTTTCTGGCTGTTGCCGTGACTGAAATCCACCAGCAAGTGGGGCGGTAATCCAAATTCCTGCAAATGGGCGCAGGCCTGCAGCACATCCGCCGCGTGGTAGTTGGGCGTACGGCCGCCGCGCATGATGATATGACCGTAGGGATTGCCCGCCGTTTGGTAAATGGTCATTTGTCCCTGCTTATCCGGCGACAGGAACATATGCGAGGCGCGGGCCGCGCGAATGGCGTCCACGGCAATTTGCGTGTTGCCGTCGGTGCCGTTTTTAAACCCGACCGGGCAAGACAGCGCCGAGGCCATTTCCCGGTGGATCTGGCTTTCTGTCGTGCGCGCGCCGATGGCGCCCCAACTGATCAAATCGGCGATATATTGGCCCGTTACCATATCGAGAAATTCCGTGGCGGTGGGCATGCCCATGTCATTGAGCGCCAATAGCAGGCGGCGCGCGATTTCCAGACCGTCGTTGACCCGATAGCTGCCGTCCAGGCCGGGATCGGAAATCATGCCTTTCCAGCCGACCACCGTGCGCGGCTTTTCAAAATAGGCGCGCATGACGATTTCCAGCCGGTCCTGATAGCGAACGCGCAAGGTATTCAGCTGGCGCGCATAATCGATGGCGGCATCGGTATCATGGATGGAACAGGGTCCCACCACCACCAGCAGCCGCGGGTCGCTGCCGCTCAGGATATTTTCTATGCGCCTGCGCGCGCCGGTGACATGGTCGGTAATCTGTGGGCTAAGGGGCAGGAGCTCGGCAAGTTTCGCCGGCTCGATAAGACGACCAATGCGCCTGGTGCGCAATTCATCTGTGTTAAACATGGACAATCTCTAAAATGGCTTCTTCGCAACGGTGGAAATACCGGGAAGTGATGCCGATCACAATAAACCAAAAGCGGATGAATTCAAAAATAATAATTTGGAAGGATTAATACATGCGGCGGTTTAATCCCAATAAATCCATTATTTTCGTCGCCATCTCCTCCACCGAATGATTGGTTGAGTTCAAAAAAGGAATTTGATGATTGCGAAACAGCGACTGGACTTCGTTAACTTCCAGCCGGCACTGGCGCAGCGAGGCGTACTGGCTGTTGTTCATGCGTTCATCGCGAATCGCCGCCAGCCGCTCCGGATCGATTGTCAGGCCGAACAGTTTATCGTGATAGGGTTTCAGCGCCGCGGGCAGGCGCAGATTGTCCATATCGTCGGCAATAAACGGATAATTGGCGGCGCGAATACCGTACTGCATGGCGAGGTAAATGCTGGTGGGGGTCTTTCCGCAGCGCGACACGCCCAGCAGGATGATCTGCGCCTGATCAAGGTTGCGCAGCGAAATGCCGTCATCATGCGCCAGGGTGTAATCGATAGCGGCGATGCGGGCATCATATTTGGTCAGGTTGGTGGCGGTCAGCCCGTGAGTACGATGCGCCACCGGGTCCGGCGCCAGTCCCAGTTCCTGCTGTAAGGGCGCCACCAGCGCCTGGACCACATCCTGGCAAAACCCCTCGCTGTTTTCCACAATGGTGCGGATAACCGGCGACACGATGGAATAAAACACCAGGGGCCGCACGCCGCTTTGCTTATACAGCGCATTAATCTGCTCGCACACCGCCGTCGCCCGGGTCTCGCTTTCGACAAAGGGCAGGGTATAGCTGGTGGTGGAGACCGGAAATTGGGACAGCACCGCATGTCCGACTACTTCAGCGGTGATGGCCGTACCGTCGGATATAAAAAAAACGCTGCGTTCCATAATGTTCTCCTGATGTTATGCGCATGTTGCTTTGGTGGTGTTTTTATAAGGAAATCCGTTGCGGCAAACTCTGATTTTTGGCGCTGGCACGATTCATCTTAGGCGGATGCAATAAAGTTTATGCTACGCTCTGTTCGATAAGGGTAAATTCCCGACATTAACACTGGCAAGACCCCATTTCATTATAAGTTATAAAAGGATGATCAGATGTCTCAACCTGACAATGATTCAGATAGCGTATTATGGTACAACCAGCTCGGAATGCATGATGTCGACCGCGTTGGAGGTAAGAATGCTTCCCTGGGCGAGATGATCACGCACTTATCCGCCCTGGGGGTTTCAGTGCCCAATGGTTTTGCCACCACGGCCAAAGCCTTTAATGATTTTCTTAATCAAAGCGGCATCAACCAGCGTATCTATGAATTACTTGATCATACCGATACCGATGATATTGGCGCATTGTCCCAGGCCGGCAAGCAGATCCGTCAATGGATTATCGATACCCCTTTCCAGCCAGAGCTTGAAAACGCCATCAGCGACGCCTATCGGCAACTGTCGGCGGATGACGACGAGGCCTCGTTTGCGGTGCGTTCCTCCGCCACCGCCGAGGACATGCCCGACGCCTCGTTTGCCGGCCAGCAGGAAACCTTTCTTAACGTACAGGGCATCGATGCCGTGATGACGGCCATCAAGCACGTTTACGCTTCCTTGTTCAACGATCGCGCCATTTCCTATCGGGTCCACCAGGGCTACGACCATCGCGGCGTCGCCCTGTCGGCGGGCGTGCAGCGCATGGTGCGTTCGGATATGGCGGCGGCCGGCGTAATGTTTACCATCGATACCGAATCCGGTTTCGACCAGGTGGTGTTTATTACCGCCGCCTACGGCCTGGGTGAAATGGTGGTGCAGGGCGCGGTTAATCCGGATGAGTTTTATGTGCATAAACCGACCCTCGCGGCCGGCAAACCGGCGATCGTCCGGCGTAACATCGGCTCGAAAAAAATCCGCATGGTCTATGCCGACAGCCAGGAACACAGTAAACAGGTGCGCGTCGAGGATGTACCCGAACGCGAGCGCCGCCGCTTCGCCCTTACCGACGACGAAGTGCAGGATCTGGCGCGCCAGGCGCTGCAAATCGAGCAACATTACCAGCGGCCGATGGATATCGAATGGGCCAAGGACGGGCATACCGGCCAGCTGTTTATCGTCCAGGCGCGGCCGGAAACCGTGCGTTCGCGCGGGCAGGTGATGGAGCGCTACCAGCTTAAGTCCCGCGGCGAGGTGCTGATCGAGGGGCGGGCCATCGGTCATCGCATCGGCGCCGGTCCGGTTAAGGTGATTCATGATATCAGCGAAATGGATCGGGTCGAGGCCGGCGATGTGCTGGTCACCGACATGACTGACCCGGATTGGGAACCGATCATGAAAAAAGCCTCCGCCATCGTCACCAACCGCGGCGGGCGCACGTGCCATGCGGCGATAATCGCCCGTGAGCTGGGCATACCGGCGGTGGTGGGCTGCGGCGATGCCACCGAACGGCTTGGCGAGGGGCTGGAGGTGACCGTGTCATGCGCGGAAGGCGATACCGGCTACGTCTACCAGGAGCTGCTGGATTTCGCCGTCAACAGTTCCTCCATCGACAAGATGCCGGCGCTGCCGCTTAAAATCATGATGAACGTCGGCAACCCCGACCGGGCGTTTGATTTCGCCGGACTGCCCAACGACGGCGTGGGCCTGGCGCGACTGGAGTTTATCATCAATCGCATGATCGGCGTCCATCCCCGCGCCCTGCTGGAGTTCGACGATCAGACGGCAAAACTGAAGCAGGAAATCACCGATCTGATCCAGGGCTATGACAGCCCGAAAGAATATTATATTGCCCGCCTTACCGAAGGCGTCTCCACCCTGGCCGCGGCCTTCTGGCCGAAGCGGGTCATCGTGCGCCTGTCCGACTTCAAGTCGAACGAATACGCCAATCTGGTGGGCGGCGAGCGTTATGAACCCGACGAGGAAAATCCGATGCTCGGTTTTCGCGGCGCGGGCCGTTACGTCGCCGATAACTTCAAAGCCTGCTTTGCGCTGGAATGCGACGCCATCAAACGGGTGCGCAACGATATGGGCCTGACCAATGTGGAAATCATGGTGCCGTTCGTGCGCACCGTGGCCCAGGGCAAGGCGGTGGTGGAGGAGCTGGCGCGCCAGGGGCTGAAACGCGGCGAGCAGGGACTGAAGATCATTATGATGTGCGAAATTCCCTCCAACGCCCTGTTGGCGGAGCAATTCCTGCAGTATTTCGACGGTTTTTCCATCGGGTCCAACGACATGACCCAACTGGCGCTGGGTCTGGATCGGGACTCGGGATTAGTGTCCGAACTGTTCGACGAACGTGATGATGCGGTGAAGGCGCTGCTGTCAATGGCTATCAAGGCATGCAAGCGCCAGGGCAAGTACGTCGGTATTTGCGGCCAGGGTCCCTCGGACCATGAAGATTTCGCCGCCTGGCTGATGGAGCAGGGCATCGACAGTTTATCACTCAATCCCGATACCGTGGTGAAGACCTGGCTTAGCCTGGCCGAGCTGTGATGGCGGTGCCGGCCGATGCGTTTGCAGACGGTCCGGGGCGGGGATAATAAAGCAGGGCGCGCACATTCCGTGCGCGCCCTGCCTTTTATGCCGACCGGGCTGAAGATGATTCGCCGGTATTTTCCTGCGTATTATTCCCCGCGACGATATTCAGGCGAAAAAAAAGCCCATCCTATGAGACGGGCAAAGACTACACACAGCAATTCATTTAACTCAGGGGAAACCTTGATGTAAAATCAGTGAGTTGAGTTAATTGATGTGCTAATAATATTAATTACGGGGTGAAGAGTCATTAAGAATCCTCCGAATAAGTAAACTAAAAGTTAATAAAACTAATGGCTAATGATGAAGTTATATTAATTTCCGGATGCTTATGGTATCCGGAAATAATATATGCGGAGTTTTCGCCTACAGTTCCGACAAATCGCTCAGATGTTTTTCCGGGTCATGCATTTCACTCGGCGAGGGCGCCTCATGGACCCAGGCGAAAATCAGCCGATAGGATACCGCCAGCACCACCGGTCCGATAAACAGGCCGATCATGCCGAACGCCAGCAGGCCGCCGATTACACCGCACAATACCAGCAGAATGGGTAAATCCGCGCCCATACGGATAAATATCGGCCGCAGGATATTATCCAGGGCGGCGACCACGCAGCTCCACACCAGCAGCACCGTACCCCAGGTGGTGTCGCCGCTCCAGTACAGCCAGATCATGGCGGGAATAAGGATAGGCAAAGGGCCCAACTGGGCAATACAGGTGATAAACATGATGATGGTCAGGATAGTGGCGAACGGGATACCGGAAACCGCCAGCCCGATGCCGCCCAACACCGCCTGCACGATGGCGGTCAACACCACGCCCAGCGCCACCGCCCGGATGGCCTGGGCGGCCAGCAGGACCGACGCGTCGCCCCGTTCCGCGCCCAGCCTGATGGCGAAGTGGCGCACGGCCAGCGCCACCCGTTCTCCGCGGATATACAGCAGCACGCTGAACAGCAGCATCAGCGCGCAATGGATGAGGAAGCTGCCCACCTGAGCCACCTGCGACAACAGCCAGGTGGCCGATTGGCCGATATAGGGCTGAATCTTGGCCACCAGCGGACCGCCGCCGCCGGAAATGGTGGCCTGCCAGCCCGAGTAGAGCTTATGGCCGACCAACGGCACATCCCGCAGCCAGTGCAGCGTCGGCAAGGTCAGCCGGTTTGGCTCCGTGGCCCAGGCCACCAGCGGCGCGCTGTTATCAATCACGCTGCTGATAAGAACGGACACCGGCAGGACAAATAACAATACCAGCAGAATCGTCATGACGATCACCGCAAGCGATCGTCTCCCCCATAATAATGCCTGGATTTTAATCAGTAGCGGCCAGGTGGCGATAACCACCATGCTGGCCCAGGCGAAACCCAGGATGAAGGGTTGTACCACCCAAAAACAGGCCAGTGTCATTAGCGCAATAAAGGTTACGCTAAACAGCATCCTTGGCAGATCAAGCAGTTGACGCGGGTAATCCATGAAATAGTTTTCGCCTCGATAAACAATGGGTAAATAGGGCATGACAGCGATCGCAGGAAGGGAAGCCGTTGCCGGTAACCGTCTTAATGATGCGTTATTTACCCGTTTTTTAACAGGCCGTAACAACAATTTAAACCATGGGCGGGAGAAACCGGCGTTTATCGGGGCGCCGGAATATCCGGCCAGGGCAAAATTTTTCGTGGTCAGCGCGCGCGCAAAAAAAAAATATGCTAAAACAATCGGGTCGGACCTTCATAAAACTCCTTATGCCGGCCCCCTTTACACTTGAAAAGCAGGCTCATAGTTAATGATCCCACAGATATCCCAGGCGCCGGGACTCGCCCAACCGGTTCTCGATTTTATTGCCCAATTGGAACGCAACGGCTTTAACGGCGACAGCGCCACCTCCTACGCCGACCGCCTTACCATGGCGACCGATAACAGTATTTACCAGTTGCTGCCCGACGCGGTGCTGTTCCCGCGCTCAACCGAGGATGTGCTGTTAATCAGCCGCCTGGCGCGGGAGCCGCGCTTTAACGCCCTGGTTTTCACCCCGCGCGGCGGCGGCACCGGCACCAATGGCCAGGCGCTGAATACCGGCATCGTAGTGGATATGTCGCGGCATATGAACCATATCCTCGAGGTGAATCCCGAACAGGGCTGGGTCAGGGTGGAAGCCGGCGTTATCAAGGATCAGCTCAATGAATATCTGCGCCCGCTGGGCTATTTTTTTGCACCTGAGCTGTCCACCAGCAATCGCGCCACGCTAGGGGGGATGATCAATACCGACGCGTCGGGACAGGGATCGCTGGTGTACGGCAAAACGTCCGATCACGTCCTGGCCCTGCGCGCGGTGCTGATGGACGGCGAACTGCTGGATACGGTCGCCATGCCCACCGCGCAGGCGGAAAAAATCGCCGGACAGGACAGCGCCGCGGGGCGCATTTACCGCACGGTGCTGGAGCGTTGCCGGGAGCGGCGCCAACTTATCCTGGACTCGTTCCCCAAATTAAACCGCTTCCTGACCGGTTACGATCTTCGCCACGTCTTTAGCGACGACCTGCAAACGTTTGACCTGACGCGCATCCTCACCGGCTCCGAGGGTACGCTTGCGTTTATTACCGAAGCGCGGCTCGATATTACCCCCTTGCCGAAGGTGCGCCGGTTGGTAAACGTCAAATACGATTCGTTTAACTCCGCCTTGCGCAACGCGCCGTTTATGCTGCAGGCCCATGCGCTATCGGTGGAAACGGTGGACTCAACGGTACTGAACCTGGCGCGCGAGGATATCGTCTGGCATTCCGTGCGCGATCTGATCCGGGATGTGCCCGAGCGCGAGATGCTCGGGCTGAATATCGTTGAATTCGCCGGTGACGACGCGCCGCTTATCGCCGCCAGGCTATCGGCGATATGCCAGGGACTGGACCAGCTGATTGACGAAGGACGCGGCGGCGTAATCGGCTATCAAATCTGCGATCGGTTAATCGATATCGAGCGCATCTACGCCATGCGCAAAAAAGCGGTGGGGCTGCTGGGCAATAGCAAAGGGACGGCCAAGCCGATTCCTTTCGCCGAGGACACCTGCGTCCCGCCGGAACATCTGGCCGACTATATCGCCGAATTCCGCCAGTTGCTCGACGCCCACCACCTGAGCTACGGCATGTTCGGCCACGTGGACGCCGGCGTGCTTCACGTCCGGCCGGCGCTGGATATGTGCGATCCCGCCCAGGAAATATTAATGAAACAGCTGTCGGACCGTATCGTGCAATTGACGGCTAAATATGGCGGCCTGCTGTGGGGCGAGCATGGCAAAGGGTTTCGCGCCCAGTACAGCCCCGAGTTTTTTGGCGCAACGCTTTATCATGAGCTGCGGCGGATAAAATCGGCTTTCGATCCCGGCAACCGCCTTAATCCCGGCAAGATATGCGCGCCGGTGGAGAGCGACGCGCCGATGAAACAAATCGACGCGGTTAAACGCGGCACCTTTGACCGGCAAATTCCGCTGGTGGTGCGCGGATCGTTTCGCGGCGCCATGGAATGCAACGGCAACGGCCTGTGTTTCAATTTCGACGCGCGCAGCCCGATGTGTCCGTCGATGAAAATCACCGGCGATCGTATCCACTCGCCTAAAGGCCGCGCTACGCTTGTGAGGGAATGGCTCAGGCTGCTGGCCGATCGTGGCGTCGACCCGCTGCTGCTGGAAAAAAATCTGCCCACCGGCCTCGCCACGCTGCGCGATTTGGCCGATAGGGTGGGCAACAGCCGGCGGGCGAGGCGGGGCGAGTATGATTTTTCCCATGAGGTCAAGGCGGCGATGGCCGGTTGCCTGGCGTGTAAAGCCTGTTCTACGCAATGTCCGATCAAAATCGACGTGCCGGGCTTCCGTTCCCGTTTTCTCCAGCTCTACCACAGCCGGTATCTCCGTCCGGCGCGCGATCACCTGGTGGCCGGCGTCGAAAGCTACGCGCCGTTGATGGCGCGCGCCCCCCGGCTGTTTAATTTTTTCCTGCGCCAGCCCTGGCTGCGCGAGATGAGCCGGGCGCGCATCGGCATGGTTGACTTACCGCTGCTGTCGACCCCTTCTTTGCGCGCCCGGCTGACGGACCACCGCGCCGCCGGCATCACGTTGGAACAACTGGAGGCGATGACGGCACAACAGCGTCGGGGCCATGTTCTGATTGTGCAGGATCCCTTTACCAGCTATTACGACGCCGCCGTGGTGGCGGATTTTGTCCGGCTGGTGGAAAAGCTGGGGGGTAAACCGGTATTGCTGCCGTTTTCTCCCAACGGCAAGGCCCAGCATATCAAGGGCTTTTTGCAGCGCTTCGCCAAAACCGCCGCCAGGACGTCGGATTTCCTTAACCGCACCGCGCGCCTCGGCCTGCCGATGGTGGGCGTGGATCCGGCGCTGGTGCTGTGCTATCGCGATGAATATCGCGATATCCTCGGCGACCGGCGCGGGGACTTTCTGGTGCTGTTGGTGCATGAATGGCTGATGACGCTGCGACCGGCGGAGGAATCGCCCGATGCAGTGACAACGTCACGCATTAGCGCGCCGGTGATTTCCGCCGTTGGCCGTCAGGCCGCCGGTGCCGACGTTTCGCGGCTGGATGCGCCGCCCGATGGAGCATGGTATCTGTTTGGCCACTGCACCGAATCCACGGAACTGCCCGCCAGCGGACAGCAGTGGGCGTCTGTATTTGCCCGTTTCGGCGCCCGTCTTGAAACCGTCAGCGTCGGCTGCTGCGGCATGGCCGGCACCTATGGCCATGAAAGCGCCAATCTGGACAATTCCCTGGGCATCTATGCCCTGTCCTGGCAGCAGGCCTTACAGCGCCTGCCGCGCGCCCGCTGCCTGGCTACCGGCTATTCGTGCCGCAGCCAGGTGAAACGCATCGAAGGGGAAGGCATCCGCCATCCCCTGCAAGCTTTGCTGGAGATTATCCGATGATATGGAAACGTCCCGCCTCACTGGAGGCGCTTAACCAAAAGAGCCAAGGCACCCTGGCCGCGCACCTGGGCATCGTCTTCACCCGTATCGGGGACGATGAACTGGAAGCGGTGATGCCGGTGGACGACCGTACCCGCCAGCCGCACGGCCTGCTGCACGGCGGCGCCTCGGTGGCCCTGGCCGAGACCTTGGGGTCGGTGGCCGGATATTTGTGCACGCAGGGCGAAGATCTGGTGGTGGGCCTGGAAATCAACGCCAATCACCTGCGGCCGGTCACCGACGGCCAGGTGCGCGCGGTGTGCCGGTCGGTTCACCTGGGGAAAACGCATCAGGTATGGGAAATCCGCATTTCCGATGAACGCGGCAGGATTAACTGCATTTCCCGCCTGACCACGGTGGTACTCAAAGCGCAAGAGTAAACGCCTTGGCGTCGTTCGCAATGCGGGCGACGAGGCCTGCGTTTTGCCGTTAATTGTGTTATAATTGTGTAATAAATGTGAACGAAAGGGCGTTACCGGGTGTGATGAACCGCACATATTGCTTGCGCCGCCGCCGGCCGACGAGCGTAATCTGATCGGAACCGGCAGGCGGTCCGGAGATGTTTTTGTGACGCACGGCCTGAATTAATATGAATACCTATGCGCAATTAATGCTAATTAAAATCGAGATGGTAATCATTATCAATTAGCTTGCCACTCTTTTTCGCTAATAGCCGCCGCCGAAGCGGCCCGGGCCTATTAAAAAATGGGTAACAAATGCGCTAACACGGCGCGGTAAAGATATTTTGTTTAGACCTTTCGTAAAAATAGTTTTTTTCGATGATTAATTTTTATATTCGGCGGGCGAAAAGTTCTGGTATTTTTAATAAGGTTATAATAGTAAAAATAGCCTATTTATCAGTTAATTATAAAAACGTTGTTGCAGCCGCGTCGCGGGACGGGTGGTAATATAGCGACTATAATTAAGCTTATGGTCATTTTTACCGCCGTTTTTGGCTATTCCCATGCAAAGTGCAAGGTTGCAGTGAATATTCATATCACTAACATAGAGAGATTGCTGTTTATCATCTTGAAACGTTGAGAGGTAAGTTTTATGCAAATGGACACTGTTGAAACGTTTTCACTGGAAGAAAACATCTGGCAGGGCCTGAGCCTTAGCGAGAGCGCCGCCCGGCAGATCCGTCATCTGATGGAACAGAATTCCGCGATGTTCGGACTACGGCTTGGCGTTAAACAATCCGGTTGCGCCGGTTTCGGTTATGTTATGGATGTGGCGACCGGGGAGGCGGAGGAAAGCGAACTGGTTTATGAGCGTGACGGCGCGCGGCTCTTTGTCCCGCTGAAAGCCATGCCTTTTATCGACGGCACGGAAGTGGACTTCGTGCAGGAAGGCCTGAATCACGTATTTAAATTCAACAATCCCAAAGCTCAACATGCCTGCGGGTGTGGCGAAAGTTTTGGCCTGTGAGCGATAAACCATTATGGCACGAAGCAATATAGAAACTCCCGAGGCGATTGACGCCACGCAGCCCTGGATAAAAAGCGAACGTTATAAAGAAGGCTTTTTTACCCAACTGGTGACAGACGAGCTGGCCCATGGCATCAGTGAAGATGTGGTGCGGGCGATTTCGGCTAAACGTAATGAACCGGAATGGATGCTGGAGTTTCGCCTTAATGCCTACCGCGCCTGGCTGGAAATGGAAGAGCCGCACTGGCTGAAAGCGCATTATAAAAAGCTGGACTATAACGAATACAGTTATTATTCCGCCCCTTCCTGCGGCAGCTGCGATGACAACTGCGGTTCCCAGCCCGGCGCCATGCAGCAGCCGGGCCAGGACGCGGCCAAAAACTACCTGACCGATGAAGTGGAAAATGCGTTCAACCAGTTAGGCGTACCGGTGCGTGAAGGCGCGGAAGTGGCGGTTGACGCCATTTTCGACTCGGTGTCGGTATCGACCACCTATCGTGACAAACTGGCGAAGGAGGGCATCATATTTTGCTCCTTCGGCGAAGCCATCCATGAGCATGCGGACCTGGTGCGCCAATATCTTGGCAGCGTGGTGCCGCCCAACGATAACTTTTTCGCGGCGCTTAATTCCGCCGTGGCCTCCGACGGCACCTTCGTTTATATTCCAAAAGGCGTGCGCTGTCCGATGGAACTGTCCACTTATTTTCGCATTAACGCCGCGAAAACCGGACAGTTCGAGCGCACCATCCTGATTGCCGACGAAGGCAGTTATGTCAGCTATATCGAGGGCTGCTCGGCGCCGGTGCGCGACAGCTATCAGCTGCACGCCGCGGTGGTGGAGGTTATCGCCCACAAAAACGCCGAGGTGAAATATTCCACGGTGCAGAACTGGTTCGCCGGCAGTGAGTCCGAAGGCGGCATCCTGAATTTCGTCACCAAGCGGGCGTTATGCGCCGGCGAAAACTCCAAGATGTCGTGGACGCAGTCGGAAACCGGCTCGGCCATTACATGGAAGTATCCCAGCGTCATTTTGCGCGGCGACAACTCGGTGGGTGAATTTTTTTCGGTAGCGCTGACCAATGGCCGCCAGCAGGCCGATACCGGCACCAAGATGATCCATATCGGCAAGAACACCCGCTCGACCATTATTTCCAAGGGTATCTCGGCGGGCAAAAGCGAGAACACTTACCGCGGCCTGGTGAAAATCATGCCCAGCGCCACCAACGCCCGTAATTTTACACAATGCGATTCGATGCTGATCGGCGCGGACTGCGGCGCGCACACCTTCCCTTATGTGGAAGTGCGCAACAATACCGCCCAGTTGGAACATGAAGCGACCACGTCGCGCATCGGTGAAGATCAGCTGTTTTACTGCCGCCAGCGCGGCATCAGCGAAGATGACGCCATCTCGATGATCGTAAACGGGTTCTGCAAGGACGTGTTCTCAGAACTGCCGCTGGAATTTGCCGTCGAGGCGCAAAAACTTTTGGCGATAAGCCTTGAACACAGCGTGGGTTAATCCCGCGCTTTAGTCGCCGACCGCACACCAGCATTTGCTGCCCGTACGGGCGGACAGAAAGTCGGGTAAAGGAAAAAATATGTTAACAGTTCGCAATTTAAACGTCAGTGTGGAAGATAATGTTATCCTCAAGGGAGTGAACCTGGACGTCAGGCCCGGCGAGGTGCATGCGATCATGGGACCTAACGGGTCCGGCAAAAGTACCCTATCGGCCACCCTTGCCGGGCGGGATGACTATCAGGTCACCGACGGCGAAGTGCTGTTCAAGGGCAAGGATCTGCTGGCGCTGGAACCGGAAGAGCGGGCAGGCGAAGGTATTTTCATGGCGTTCCAGTATCCGGTGGAAATCCCGGGCGTCAGCAATCAGTTCTTTTTGCAGACCGCGGTAAACGCGGTGCGTAAATATCGCCGGCAGGAGCCGCTGGATCGCTTTGATTTTGCTGATTTCATCGAAGAAAAAATCGCCCTGTTGAAAATGCCGCCCGACCTGCTTACCCGGTCGGTGAACGTCGGCTTTTCCGGCGGCGAAAAAAAACGTAACGATATTCTGCAAATGGCGGCGCTGGAACCGCAGTTGTGCATTCTGGACGAGACTGATTCCGGGCTGGATATCGATGCGCTGAAGGTGGTGGCGCACGGTGTCAATACGCTGCGCAACGAGCAGCGCTCGTTTATTATCGTCACGCATTACCAACGTATTCTGGACTATATCAAACCGGATCACGTGCATGTGCTTTACCAGGGCCGCATCGTTAAGTCCGGCGATTTTTCCCTGGTGAAACAGCTTGAGGAGCAAGGCTATGGCTGGCTTACAGAACAACAATAATGCCCAGGCGTTGCAACAATGGCACCATCTGTTCGAGGGGCAAAGCCTGAGCCGCTCCGCCCAGGCCTATGAGCACTGGCAAAGCGTTGAACGCCTCGGCCTGCCGACGCGCAAACACGAACACTGGAAATATACCCCGCTTGAAGGCCTGTTGTCCCACCGCTTCGCCTTTTCCGAGGGCAAACGCCTCGGCACCGACGAGCGGGATCGGCTGAGCCTGGAGCTGGACGCCGTTCGCCTGGTCTTCGTCGACGGGCGTTTTGCCCCCGAACTGAGCGACAGGGATACCGGCTTTTGGCAGGTGACGGTGGAGCAGGGCGCGGAACGCCTGCCGCTGCCGGCGCCGATTGCGCCGGAAATCTTTTTGCACCTGACCGAGAGCCTGAGCCGCGAGACGACGCGCATCCGCCTGCCGGCCGGTAAAGCGGCGGAAAAACCCTTATACCTGCTGCATCTCAGCAGCGGCGGAACGAACCCGGAAGAGTTGAATACGCTCCATTATCGTCATCATATCGAGGTGGCCGGCGGGGCGCAGGGGCAGATTATCGAGCATTTCGCCAGCCGGGACCAGGAGCTTGCCCATTTTACCGGTTCGCGCCTGACGCTTATGGTGGGCGATAACGCCCAGGTGGCGCACATCAAACTGGCGTTTGAAAACCGCGCCAGCTACCACTTTGCCCACAACGATATCCATATCGGCCGCGACGCGGTGGTGCGCAGCAGCAGTTTCCTGCTGGGCGCGGGATTGGTTCGCCACCAGACCAGCGCCCGCCTCGATGGCGAAGGCTCCGATCTGGCCATCAACAGTCTGCTGCTGCCGTCGGGCAACGACGTGGCGGATACCCGCACCTATCTTGAGCATAACAAAGGCTATTGCCTGAGCCGTCAACTGCACAAGATCATCGCGCGCGAGCGGGGTAAAGGGGTATTCAACGGCCTTATCAAAGTGGCCAAACACGCCATCAAGACCGACGGCCAGATGACCAATAACAATCTGCTGATGGATCGCTTGGCTGAAGTGGATACCAAACCGCAGCTGGAAATTTATGCCGACGACGTAAAATGCAGCCACGGCGCCACGGTCGGGCGTATCGACGAGGAGCAGATGTTTTACCTGCGCTCGCGCGGCATTAAACGCGAGGATGCGGAGAAAATGATTATCCACGCCTTCGCCGCCGCCATTACCGAGGCGATTGATAACCAGACGGTGCGGGAAAGGGTATTGACCCGTATTGCCGATTCATTGCAGGGGGGAGTAAATGTCGTATCCCATTGAGCGTATAAGATCGGATTTCCCACTGCTGGCGCGTCAGGTTAACGGGCATCCGCTCACCTACCTGGACAGCGCGGCCAGTTCCCAGAAGCCCAACGTCGTGATCGACGCTGAAAGCGATTATTATCGCCAGGGTTATGCCGCCGTACACCGCGGCATCCATACCCTTAGCGCTGAAGCCACCGGCCGGATGGAAGATGTCCGCGCCCAGGCCGCGCGGTTTATCAACGCGCCTTCGGTTGATGAAATCATTTTTGTCAAAGGCACCACCGAAGGCATCAATCTGGTGGCCAACAGCTACGGCCGGCATTTTTTCAAACCCGGCGACAACCTGATTATCACCGAGATGGAACACCATTCCAATATCGTGCCCTGGCAGATTATCGCCGGGGAAAAACAGGTTGAAATCCGGGTATTGCCGCTGCTGCCCGACGGCACGCTGGACGAATCCCGGCTGGACTCGCTGGTGGACGCCCGCACCCGGCTGCTGGCCATTACCCAGGTCTCCAACGTATTGGGTACGGTAAATCCTCTTGAACGTCTGATAGCCCGGGCGCGGGCCGCCGCCGCCGATCTGGTGGTGCTGGTGGACGGCGCCCAGGGCATCATGCACCAGAAGGTCGATGTGCAGGCGCTGGATTGTGATTTTTACGTGTTCTCCGGCCATAAAATCTACGGTCCAACCGGGATAGGCATTCTGTTCGGCAGAAAACGGCAGCTGGATCTGATGCCGCCTTGGGAAGGCGGCGGCTCGATGATCCGCACCGTCAGCCTGAGCGAAGGCACCACCTTCCTGGATGCGCCCTGGCGCTTCGAGGCCGGGTCGCCCAACACCGGCGGGATGATCGGCCTGGGGGCCGCGCTGAGCTATGTGGAGGCGCTGGGCATCGACAGCATCCATGCCTACGAGCGTGAGCTGATGCGCTACGCGCTGGAAGCGCTGACGCAGGTGCCGGACCTTACCCTGTACGGTCCCGCCGACCGCGCGGGCGTCATCGCCTTTAACCTGGGCAAGCATCACGCCTACGATGTGGGCAGTTTCCTCGATCAGTACGGTATCGCCATCCGCACCGGACACCATTGCGCCATGCCGCTGATGGCGTATTACCAGGTGCCGAGCATGTGCCGGGCTTCACTTGCGCTCTATACCACGCGCGAAGATATCGACAGACTGGTGGCCGGTTTAATCCGCGTGCGGCAGTTGCTGGGTTAACACCGATAGCCAGGGAGATTCGTTGATGGCAAATTTGCCGGACAAAGACAAACTGTTGCGTAACTTTTCCCGTTGCGGCAACTGGGAAGAGAAATATATGTATATCATCGAGCTTGGCGCGCAGCTGCCGGCGCTGCCCGATGAGGCGCGCAGCGCCGAAAACCTGATCGCCGGCTGCCAGAGCCAGGTATGGATTGTCATGACGACGGATAGCGAGGGTACCGTCCGGCTATCGGGCGACAGCGACGCCGCCATTGTCAAAGGCCTGATCGCCATGGTGTTTATTCTTTACCAGGGATTGACGGCGCGCCAGATTGTGGCGCTGGACGTGCGGCCCTTTTTTAATGAACTGGCGCTTGGCCAGCACCTGACGCCCTCCCGTTCGCAGGGCGTGGAAGCCATGGTGCGGGGCATCAGGGCCAAAGCCGCCAATCTATAAACCCTTCGCCGCCCCGGTCGCAGTGTGGGCCGGTGACCAGTACGGGAACGTGGGCATGATGGGCCGCCATGCCCGTCATCCCACCATCCTGCTATCCTTCTATCCCGCTATTCCGCTATCCCGATTTGTCGCTCAGGTCGCCCAGGCTGGCAGCCTGAATTCCCGCCGCGCTTGCCCTGTATTCATGCCGCTCATTTGCTAAACTCTCATTATCAGCGTTTTCTGATAGCGGAGATCGGGTTGGGCTGCTATTCGTGGTGCCGGACCCCGGTAACGTCGCCGCCGCGACAACGGTAAAATGGTCTTTGGCTTACGAAAACAATCACGTGGGAAATCATTATGAACTATGCGCGGACCCTGAAATGCATCGCCTTCGCCATTTGCCTCGCCGGCAGCCTGCTGGGGGGCATCTCCGCCGCCGGCGCCACCGAATATGCCCTGCCGGCGGAGAACAGCCGATTGATCGGGGAAAATGTTACCGCCACCGTCGCCAATGACGGCGGCTCGCTGGAAGCCATCGCCGCGGCGCACAAAATCGGCCTGCTGGCCATGCTTGAGGCCAATCCGGGCACCGACCCCTATCTGCCCCACGCCGGGTCGGTTCTGACCATACCCACGCAAATGCTGCTGCCTGATACCCCACGCAAGGGCATCGTCATCAACCTGGCCGAGCTGCGGCTCTATTATTATCCGAAAGATGAAAACAAGGTCATCGTTTACCCGATAGGCATCGGCCAGCTTGGCCGCACCACGCCGGTGATGACGACGACCGTTATCCAAAAAGTGCCCAACCCCACCTGGACGCCGACCCCTAATATCCGTAAACATTACCTGGAGGAGCAGGGCATTACCCTGCCGGGAGTGGTGCCGGCCGGGCCGGACAATCCCATGGGACTGTTCGCCCTGCGCCTGGCGGCCGGCAAGGGGGTCTACCTGATCCACGGCACCAACGCTAATTTTGGTATCGGCATGCGCGTCAGCTCGGGATGTATGCGGCTGCGGCCCGAGGATATCCAGGCCTTATTCGATGCGGTGCCGGTGGGAACGCGGGTACAGGTCGTCAACGATCCGGTCAAGGTGTCCCTCGAACCCGATGGCAAACGCTATATTGAAGTGCATCAACCCTTGTCGCGCAACGACCGCGACGATCCGCAGACCATGTCCATCGCCTACAGCGCCAAGGTGAAAAAATTTCTCGCCGATCCCGCCACCGATCGCGCCGTGGCCGTTGATGCCATTGCCCGCCGTTCCGGCATGCCGGTGCTTATCTCCGCCGGAGCACCGGAAAACAGCCTCTCTCCCGCCGTGCCGGCGGTGCTAAGCGTCAAGACGCAGGCGACTGCGGCGCCGGTCACCAACCTCAGTAATAACGGCCCTGCCGGGAGCGCCAAGACACTGGCGGCTCAATAACGGCTTGGGGCCTACCGCTATATGAGCGGTCCGCCTGCGGGGGTACAGGCGTGATTTCGGCTGCATGCCCGTAGTCGGGGTCGCTTCGTGGCGTGTGAGCCGGGGTGAAATGCGTGGCGGTCGTCGCGGTTAATCAGGCAAAAAAAATGGCGCACTAAGTGCGCCATTTTCTAAACAAGTCTATGACTCTTATTTACGATAAGAGTGAGCTTGGTTATCTAAACGTTGGTTAGCACGGGCAGCGTCGTCTTTAGCAGCCTGTACGTCAGAACGAATAGCGGTTACATCGTTGCTGAGCTGGTCAACTTTCGCGTTCAGAGTTTGAA
>NZ_DASWOM010000092.1:0-128663 GCF_036398755.1 Acerihabitans sp.
ACTCATGCCCGTAAATTTAAACACAATCCCCGGTCCATATCGACGCCCTGCCCCGCCAAAACCTTTACGCTGGCTCTGCGCGTTGGTTTGTTTTGTTGGGTTCGGAATATTACTTTGGCGCGTTATGGGAAATAAGGCGAAAGAGCCATCTTTTTGGTGGCTTGCTATTGGCGCATCCGCCATTTGCTGGACAATCCTCCTGGGCTGTCGTCTGGCTGTCTACCTGTTGTGGCAAATCCGGGCCAACGCCTGGGACAAACGGCGCGAGCAGGTGATTTTGCGGGAGGTGCGTCGCGGCCGGCGGTCGTTGCACATTCTGGCCGCAGAATGCGAAATAGCGCATTCGACAACGTCTCGATCCACAGATGCTGATGTTACTGAGGCGTTGCTGGGTAACGAAGAACGGCTGATTGCTCAGGCATCCTGGCAGGGAGAACGCGGTATTCGGCACAGCCGGTTATCAATTGCCGAAGGCCTTTCGCCGGCTATGCAAATTTCCGCCGCTTTCGCCAATTTGCTGGAACGCCTCGCTGAACCTTTGTCTCATCTCCCGGAGGATAACCCCGTCGCCATTTTTCTGGCGTCCTCCTCCACTGTTTCAGACGCGCGGGTTAGGGAACTTTGGCAACAGTCCTGGCTTGATAGTGCACGGCCTCAGCCCTTTTTTTTTATAACGGGCCATGGGATGGCCGTCATCGATCATTGGCTGGATCACCGCATTAAAGATAAAGCGGTATTACTGGTGATTGCGCTGCAAATCGCGCCGCAACAACCGGAAATGACCGGTGAGGCGGTAGTGGGTATGCTGCTGGGTAACCGCCTGACCCAAAAAACGCTGACACCCATGGCGCTGCTCCATCGGCCTGAGTCTTCTCCTCCCCAACCGGAAACATTACAGCAAAAAATTGTGCAGGCGATGGACTGGGTTCCCTTGCACCCTGCCGTTGTGCAACATCTGTGGCTGGCGGGTTTAAGCGGAAGCAGCGAAGGATACCGATGCGCCGTGGTGGCTCTGGGCCAGCCCCCGCTCGCCGCTATCGATCCCGGCGTCGGCATACACAATTTTAACGAATTCCTGGGAGATCCCGGCCGCGCCGCCCCCTGGCTGGCCATTACCGCCGCCGCACAGGCCATAAGCAGATGCCCCGCACCACATATGATCATCAATGGCGAACAGGGCGGCGACGCTGTCTGGACTACCGTCGTATCCCCTGACGCTGCTCACAAGGAGAATAACGCGTGAAGCGCATTGCCTTACCCATGATAAAACCCGAAGTCTGGTTCTGGACGATAACACTGCTGTTTTTAATCGCGGGTATCCTGATGTGCTGGCTTATCTGGCAACACCCGGAGCGGGTGGGTCTTATTGCCGGTGCGGCGGAGCGTGGACATTGGTTGACCGGTCTGATGGTGGGGACGGGGATCGTGGCATTGTGCGCCCTGATTTCCTTTGTCGGTACCCGTATGTCCGGCAGAAAGCAGTTTGATGAAATACGCCAACAGGCGCGGGGCGATGATATCCCTGCGCCGGAGAAAGCAGAAAAAGCAGATGCCCTGTTCCATGGCGAATCGTCGCAGCTAAAAAATCGCCTGCGCCGCCGCTACGGTTTCTTCTGGCGTTGCAAAATCCGCCTGCTGATGGTGGTGGGCGAACCAGCGGAAATCGCCGCGCTGGTCCCCGGCCTGGCCGCTCAGGGCTGGCTTGAAGGTCAGCGCACGGTGCTGCTGCACGGCGGCAGCCTGCATGCGGCATGTGATGGGCCACGTCTGGACGAATGGCGAACACTGCGCCGCCCCCGTCCGCTCGACGGCGTGGTCTGGGCCCTCACCGGGTCACAGCGCCAGACGCCACAGTGGATGGATAACGGCCTGCGCTCGCTGGAGAAAACCGGCCAGGCGTTGCGATACCAGCCGCCGGTGTATCTGTGGCAGATCTGCGACAGCGCCTGGCCGCAAAGCGGCAGGGCCGAACAGCCGGTGGGCGCGCTGTTCCCGGATAATGCCGACCCGCAAACCATTGAACGGCAGATCCAGTCACTGTCGCCTCAACTGCGTGAACAGGGGATGCAGCAGGTGTTTGCCACCGGCCGCCATGACTTCCTGCTGCGCCTCGCCCAGTCCCTGGCCGCGAACGGCGCCGCACGCTGGCGCAGGGTATTGACCCCGTGGTGTACCGAATCCGCCCGGCGCATCCCCCTGCGCGGGCTGATGTTCAGTCTGCCGGATGTTTGCAACCCGTCAATCCCCCCGATGGATGCGCATAAGAATGCCTGGACGGCGCCGGCCAGTTGGCAAGGCGTGCTAGATGACTGCCGGACCGCGCGCGGGTGCCGCATCGGCTTGCCCTGGGAGCAAACGCTGTGCATCGCCCTGCTGACGCTGGTGGTGCTGTGGGGCGCGGGCGGCGTGGTGTCGTTTGCCGTGAACCGTCACCAGATGGTTGCCGCCGCCGGGCTGGCGCACCGGTTGGCCCAACCGCGGCAGGTCGCGGATGAACAGCTGATCGCCCTGCTGGCGCTGCGCAACGACATCGGCCGGCTGCAAACATGGGTGGCAAACGGCGCCCCCTGGTATCAGCGCTTTGGCTTGGATTACAGCGAACGGCTGCTCAATACCCTGATGCCGTGGTATGGCCATGCCGGGCACCGTCTTATCAGGGATGCCGCCGCCGACAGCTTGCGGCGAAAACTCAGCGTGCTGGTCAACCTGCCGGCCAATAGCCCGAAACGGGCGGCGCTGGCGAGAGCGGGATATGATCAGTTAAAAGCCTACCTGATGATGGCGCGCCCGGAAAAAGCCGACGCCGCATTCTACGCCCAGGTGATGATAACCACCGAGCCGGTGCGTCCCGGTGTCTCGCACGGATTATGGCAACGCCTGGCACCGGACTTATGGCGATTTTATGCGCTGAACCTGCCCGCGCAGCCTGGCTGGAAAATAACGCCGGACAGGGCGCTGGTATACCAGGCCCGACAGGTGCTGCTGGGGGAAATCGGCCAGCGCAACGCCGAAAGCACCTTGTATAAAAACATGCTGCTGTCGGTGAGCCGCCACTATGCCGATATGACCTTAACCGACATGACCGGCAGTACCGACGCACAGCGGCTGTTCAACAGCAAGGAGGTGGTGCCGGGCATATTCACCCGCAAGGCCTGGGATGAACAAATCCAGCAGGCGATCGACAACGCCGCCGCATCACGCCGGGAAGAGATTGACTGGGTCTTGAGCGACGACCGTCGTTCGGTCTGCGACGATATCTCGCCCGAGGCGCTGAAAAAACGTCTGACCGCGCGCTACTTCAATGATTTTGCCGGCAGTTGGCTCAAGTTTCTCAACAGCCTGAGCTGGAACGACGCACGCAATCTGTCTGAGGTTATCGATCAGTTGACCCTGATGAGCGATGTGCGTCAGTCGCCGCTGATTGCGCTGATGAACCAGCTGGCATGGCAGGGGCAAACAGGACAGAAAGCCCGCGCGCTGACAGACTCGCTGGTGAAATCCGCAAAGGCGCTGATAAACAGCGATTCACAGCCGGCCATTGATCAGCGTGCCGACGCTCCGGCCGGTCCGCTGGATGAGATCTTCGGTCCTCTGCTGGCGCTGATGGGTAAAGGCGGCGCGCAAAGCAGGACCTTCTCCGACAGCTCGCTCAGCCTGCAAACGCTGTTGACCCGCGTCACCCGCGTGCGTCTGAAACTTCAGCAGATCGCCAATGCCTCGGATCCGCGGGAAATGGCCCAGATACTGGCGCAGACCGTTTTCCGCGGCAAAAGCGTGGATCTGACCGACACGCAGGCGTACGGCAGTCTGATTGCCGCGAGTTTGGGTGAAGAATGGAACAGCTTCGGGCACAGCCTGTTTGTCCAGCCGCTGGCGCAGGCCTGGGAAACGGTATTACATCCCTCGTCCGCCAGCCTGAACGATCAGTGGAACAACACCGTCGTCGCCCACTGGAAATCCGCTTTTGACGGGCGCTATCCGTTTGCGATCGGTAACAGCGACGCTTCGCTGCCGATGCTGGCGGAATTTATCCGTAAGGACAGCGGCCATATCGACAGCTTCCTGACCCGCGAACTGCACGGCGTTTTGCATAAAGAAGGGACTCAATGGGTACCGGACCGGGTGAACAGTCAGGGGCTGACGTTTAATCCGGCGTTTCTTGCCGCCATCAATCAGCTAAGGCTTATCTCCGACATTCTGTTCACCGACGGCAGTCAGGGTATGAGTTTTGAGCTGCTGGCCCGCCCGGTTCCCAATGTGGTGGAAACCCATCTCTCCATTGATGGACAAAAACTGATCTACTTTAACCAGATGGCAAGCTGGCAACGCTTCCGCTGGCCGGGCGATACCTATAAACCGGGCGCCATGCTGACCTGGACGGAAGTCAACGCCGGCGCCCGTTTGTACGGGGATTACCAGGGAACCTGGGGGCTTATACGCTGGCTTGAGCAGGCGCAGCGGCAAAAGCTGGATGAAGGACGCTATCAGTTGACCTTCACCACCGCTGACCAACGGCCGCTGCAATGGATATTGCGCACCGAACTGGGTGAAGGCCCGCTGGGGCTGTTACAACTGCGCGATTTCACGCTGCCGGGACAGATTTTCCTGATGCGGGGCGCTTCGGCGCACGCACATTAAACCGCTCACCAGAACACGATTGCACAGGAGCAGCAATGGCGACACCCGCATCACTACTCAACGCCTGCGGCGCAGAGGCCGAATCACTTTTACAGCAGGCGCGGCAACAGGCAGCAAGGTGGGATAACTGGCTGCAACCGGTGACGCCGGATTTACCGGCAGGCAGGGATCCCGGCTACGACGATGATTTTCAGCGGATGCGCGAAGAGGTCAATAAACTTTCCGGTATCGATACCGCGCTGACCTGTAAGCTGGCTGAGAAACTGCTCACCGCGCAGTGCAAAGACGTGCGCGTCGCCACGTATTACATCTGGGCACGTCTGCATCGTGACGGTGAAGCCGGCCTGGCCGATGGGCTTTCCCTGCTGGCCGGACTGATTACCCGCTTTGGCGAGACGCTGCATCCGCGGCGCGGCGCCAGCCGCAAAACGGCGCTGGAGTGGCTATCGGGTTCGCGGGTACTTGACAGCCTGTCGTTGTATCCGGAAGTCGATAAAGGCGATTTTACGCGTATTGTCGGCGCGCTTATCATGATAGAACAAGGGGTTAACCGTTGGGATGACGCCTCTCGGCCGCAGCTCGGCGCGTTATGCGCCGCGCTGGAAAACCGGCTGGTACAATCCGGCGGCCTGAATGCGGTGGTACCGCAAAACAGCGGTACTTCATCATCGACACCGGTTAATAACAGCGCCTCGCCATCATTGCGTCCGGTGCAGTCAGGACGCGACCTGCTCGATCAGGCCAAGACGCTGGCCAAATATTTGCGCGACCAGCCGCAGGGGTGGCTCTCCGGGCATCACTTGATCAAGAGTGTGCGTTGGGACACCGTGCATGAGTTGCCGACGCTGGATGTCTCCGGGCGTACCCGCCTGCCGCCGCCGCGCCCTGAGTATTGCGCCCGGCTTAAACGCCTCTACCGGCAGCAAAGCTGGCCGGAGTTGCTCAAACAGGCGGATTCGATGTTTGCTGAAGGCGTAAACCACTTCTGGCTGGACACGCAGTGGTATCTGCATCAGGCGCTCACGCAATCCGGCGCGCCCTTTGACGGCTGGGCAAGCTGCATTACGCAGGATTTGAACCTGCTGCTGACCCGCCTGCCCGGGCTTCAAAGCCTATCCTGGAGCGACGGTACGCCGTTCGCCGATGACATAACCCAGGGCTGGATAAACCGGCAGGTGCTGGCATCCGCCGCCGGTTGGCACGGCGAGCCTGTCGACGCCACCTTCGCCGAAGACGATATTCTGCAACTTGAACCCGAAGCACTGGCGCAAGCCGACAGCGACGGCGTTGAGCAGGCGCTGTATTGGCTGCAATCCCGGCCCGGGGTCGCCACGCCGCGCCATCAGTGGCTTTTACGTTTAGTGATGGCCCGTGTTGCCGAACAGTACGGCAAAGTCGACATGGCCTTGCATCTGCTGGGCGATCTGGATGACGGCAGTTCCTCCCTGAGTCTGACGCAGTGGGAACCGGAGCTGGTTTTTGAAGTCAAGGCCCGTCGCCTGAAGCTTCTGCGCATGAAGATCCCGCGCGCGGACGGCGACAAAAATCGTTTGCAGGCGGCAATGGAAAACCTGCTCAGCGGGCTAATTACGCTAGACCCTGCCCGAGCCGCCGTGTTATGCGGTTAAATCATTAAAAAGAGGAATTTTTATGGCAAAAGGATATTACCTGGTAATAAAAGACGCCACCACCTGCGGAGGAATGATAACCGAAGGCGACCCCACCCACACCTTGTTTGGCAAAGCTATTGCCCGGGAACAGGATCGCGTCACCTGCGGCAAATTCCCGGGAATGTATGCCATCATCGGCCACGTGCCGGGGGATTCCATAAATGGCCGTAAATTTGCCGGCACGCTGCACAGCAAAAGCAGTTGTCCGTGCCAGGCGCGGTTTACATTATCGATGAATAACGATTCGTATGAATCAGAGGACGGCAGGCCTCCAGGAAAGGATGGATAGACATTACTCAGTCTGGCCCAGGGCAAATCGTAGTGAACTATGGCGTGAGGGGACGAGATGCGATCGACACGTCAATTTTAATCGCGAAGCTGGGTGGTTTTGGCATCAGGGCCACGACTTTTGTAAATGAAAAGGGTACTGAGCTTATTGAATTATCTGGCTATCCTGGGATAAGAAAGATATGGCCGCAAAAACACTATTATAGCAGGGGGAAGGCTAACTTTTTATTTCTCCGCAGCATATCGTCTTGCATGTCATGGGCGGCCGGTGCCGGAGTCGCAACTATGATGTCCTTTGTGGCAGGGCCAATCATTGCTGTAATAGTCGCGGGTTTGATTACTGCGGTTATTCTTGATAAACCAGATGATAAGTTGGGTGTTACTGACACACTAGTTTCTTATATTGAATCTGCGCAACAAGAAATGATGGGTAAAGCTCATGAAATTCAAAGCAAGACCTGGGATTTGGGATCAATGTATAGAGACGGTTTTTGGACAAAGGAAAGGAAGTGATAGAGTCACAATTAATGGAATATTTACGAAACAATATTGATGACATTACCCCGAGAATCTATTGATGTTAATCGATAATATAAATAAAAGAGTAACCGTATTACTCATGGTGCTGGTATCTTCCCTCATACCGCCGACATGATCATACTTTAAACCACATGAATATTAGAGTTATTTTTGGTTAAATAATGTAGTGGTGTAGAGTATATTTGACATTGCACTTATTTTAAACCCGTTTATTTATCCATTTGTCTATTCTAGGCGCCTATAAAGTTATTTATGGTAAAAAGCACCCTTTAAGGTGCAAAAAACAATTTTTTTGTACTCGTTAGCTATTTCATGGCTTGCCTACTGACTGTTTAGCCATATATTTTATATACAAATAGCCTTAATTCTAAAGGATATGTCCAGTGCTTAGGCGTTCCTTCTGGCTGGATGCCCGGCATGGCCACCAAATATGCCATTGACAGTTAAAAATGCAACACAGTATAACCTATTCTCATTGTGTAAAATAAAAAACCCGTTCCTTCAGCCTGTTGAATTATAAATTATATCCCTATTCATTATCCTCCCTGCTTTACTGAGAACACCATGGACGACTTGACATTGCGTTATTTTGACGCCGAGATGCGTTACCTGCGCGAGGCGGGCGAAGAGTTTGCCCGCGCGCATCCTGACCGTGCCGCCGGACTCAACCTGGATAAAGCCGGTTCCCGTGATCCGTACGCGGAACGCCTGTTCGAAGGCTTTGCCTTCCTGATGGGCCGCCTGCGGGAAAAGCTCGATGACGACTTACCCGAACTGACCGAAGGGCTCGTCAGCCTGCTTTGGCCACACTACCTGCGCACCATTCCTTCCCTCTCCATTGTGGAATTCACGCCGCAATGGCAGGGGATGAAAGAGCGCATGATGGTGACTAAAGGATTTGAAGTGCTCTCAAGGCCTATCGGTGAACGGGCGACGCGTTGCCGCTATACCACCACGCGGGAAATTGAACTGCTCCCGCTCTCGCTGCATCGCGCCGTGCTGGATACCGAGCCGGACGGCCGGTCGGTGATCCGCCTGCGCTTTCGCTGTGGGGAACTGGCGGACTGGAGCCAAATCAATCTGGGCCATCTGCCGCTCTATTTTAATGCCGACGCGCCGCTGGCCTGCGCTTTATATGAAGCCTTCACGCTCACTCCCGGCACACTGTGGCTGCGCCTGCCGGGCCAGGCTGACCGCCGGCGGTTGGACGCGTTCTTTGCCCCGCAGGGTTTTAGCGACCAGGACAGGCTATGGCCGAAAGGCGATAGCGCGTTCAGCGGCTATCAGTTGCTACTGGAGTACTTCACCTTTCGCGAGAAGTTTATGTTCGTGGCCCTTAAGGGGCTGGACTCGTTTGCCTTGCCGCCCGGGCTTGCCTGGTTTGACATTGACCTGGTGCTGAATAAACGCTGGGAGCACGATTTCTCGTTCTCGGAAAAACACCTGCGATTGCACTGCGTGCCGGTGATCAACCTGTTTGCTCTGGAATCCGACCCGCTTTCACTCTCGTCGCTTCAGACGGAGTATCTGTTGCGCCCGATGCGCGTGCAGGACGGCCATACCGAGATCTACTCGGTGGACTCGGTTATCTCCTCCCGGCATTCAGGCCATCAAAGGTATGTCCCCTTCACCAGTTTTCGCCACAAAGGGGGGATGCTGCGTCATGACGCGCCGGAGTATTACTATCATACCCGCGTAAAACGCGGGCCTTCGGGTCTGCACGATACCTGGGTGATCCTCGGCGGTGAGGCGTTTGATAACCATCGGGTGCCGGATAACGAAAACCTGTCCCTGAGCCTGACCGGCACCAACGGGCAGTTGCCACGCAAAGCCCTGCAAAGCACGGTGCTTGATACGGTGGTGAAATCGACCGGCGCGAACGTGCGGGTGCGCAATCTGTCGGTGCCATCAATGCCCTGTTATCCCCCCAACCGCGATCGTTTTCATTGGCGGGTGTTAAGCCATCTGGGCAGTAGTTTCCTGTGGATGATGGATAACGCCGACGTGCTGCGCGGTACGCTGGCGCTATATGACTGGACGGAAAGCGAGATCAACCGCCGACGGCTGGACGCCATCGTCGAGGTAAAACACAGCGAGATCGAGCGCTTTGACGGCGGTTATTTGCTGCGCGGCGTTCACGTTGAAATCACGCTCGACAGCCATGGGTTTGCCGGGGCCGGTGATATCTGCCTGTTTGGAGAAATGCTCAGCCGCTTCTTCGCGCTGTATACCGATATCCATTTGTTTAACCGCCTGACCCTGCTATTGCAACCGACAGGAGAACGCCTGGAATGGGAAGAGAATCACACACCGCGCATTCCCGGCTAATCGCCAGGCTAGAGCGGGATATCGGCAAAATCAACTTCTACCGCTTCTGCCAGTTACTGGAACAACCTCCCGGCACGCCGCCGCTGGGCAGTACCGCCAATCCGGCGGACGATCCGGTGCGGTTCCGCCCACATCCCGGTATGGGTTTTCCGGTCAGTGAACTGAAAGCGGTGGAAAGGGATGCGGGCCATCCGGATGCGCCGCCGACCATACGTACCACTTTTTTGGGGCTGTATGGCGTGGATTCGCCGCTGCCGTCGTCCTATACCGACGATATTACCCGGCAGCGCGACGGGCATGAGACGCTGGAAGGCTTCCTCGATATTTTTAATCATCGCATCATGACGCAGTTTTACCGTATCTGGCGAAAATACTCTTATCCGGCCACGTTTGAGGCCGGCGGCCAGGATGATACCTCGCAGCGTTTGCTGGGACTGATTGGCATGGGAATACCCGGCTCGCAGCAGCATTTTGCCACGCCGGCCTCGCGCTTCCTGGCGTTGCTGGGGGTTATGCGCCAGCCGGGGAGAACGGCTGAAGGGGTGCAGGCACTGGTGCGGCTGCTGGCACCCTTTACCCAGGCCGATATCGCGCCCCACTGCCTGCGCCGGGTGCGTATCACGTCGCCGATGGCGTTTGACGACGACCGGGCCAACTGGCTGGACGGCAACGCCATCATGGGCGATGAGGCTGTCGATGCCAACAGCCAGTTGCTGATTTCCCTGCGCACATCCGACGGTGACGAAGCCAGGGAATGGCTGCCGGAGGGCCGGATTTATGCCGATTTCCTGGTGTTGCTGAGGGTCTATCTGGGCTGGCGTTATAAGGCATGTCTCCAGCTTAGGGTGCCGACCCATCTGCTACCGGCGCCGGTGCTGGGCGAATCCATGATGAGACTGGGGCTGACCGTCGTGCTGGGCCTGGATGCCGAAACGCCGGCAGAGGATATGGCTGAATTTTTTACCCTGGACCTGGGCCGCTACGGCGGCATGGCTCCCGATACGCAGAAAAAAGGAGAACGTCGTGTTATCAAATTTCGCCTGGAACAATAGAATCGTTTTACCGGCGCTGGCTGTTTTACTGAGCGGCTGCGGGTTGAATCAAACCGTGGCGGACGGCGGCGCATCCGTGACCCGATCGCTGTTTTACAAACAGGTGAAAATCCTGCGGCTGGATTTCACCGCGCGCGAAGCGCTGAACACCGACGCCGGCGAGGAGAATTCTGCCTCGCTGCCGGTGATGGTTCGCATCTATCAGTTACGTGATGATAAAAACTTCAGGAATAGGGTGTATCAACAGTTGGCGGATAATGGTGATAACGCGCTTAAAGAGGATGTGCTTGCCGGCCGCAGCCTGGTAGTGAAACCCGGCACGGCGGCGTCGCTGAATATGCCGATGGAGAAAGACGCGCGATTTGTCGCAATCGTCGGCCTGTTCCGCCAACCGGAAAGGGAAAAAAATCGTTGGCGCCTCGTTCTGGCCCGAGGCGATCTGCATCCCGATAAACCACGCACCATAGAGCTTGGTAATAATGGCCTGACGCTCCGGGCGGAGAAACAATGATGCCGGGATCCCACGCCCCCTCGATCTATGAAATGCTGCTCGGCAACTTCGCCGGCGGCCTCGCCCTCCACCAGATCGGTGAAGAGGAGCAGGTCATCCTTTCCGTGCTCGACAATATGCAGCGCATCCTCAACTGCCGCGCCGGCACGCTGAGCCACTTGCCGGATTATGGCCTGCCGGACATGAGTGTAATATTGCAGGGAATGCCCGGCATGGCGCATTCCCTGTTGACCACCCTTACCGCCACGCTGCTGAAATATGAGCCCCGCCTCAAAAGCGTGAGCGCGGTGCCGCTGCCGCAGTCCAGGCCTGGACATCTTGAGTACGACATCGACTGCGAACTGAAAGACTTCGGTCTGGTGCGCTTTGGCACCCTGTTCATGCCGGAAGGCCGTGTGCTGATCCGCTATTTGAAACAACAGAACTGCCTCTGACCCAACACGTCCGGAAGGAATCGATTATGCCTATTGAACGCCGGCTGCGCACCGGGGGCGACCCCCGTGCGCTGGCTGATTATGCCGTTTTACATGAAGAAGTGAACAAGCTAAACCATCCGGCGCGTCCGGATGTGAACTGGAGCAAGGTGGAACAGCTGTGTCTGAGCCTGTTCCAGCAAAACGGCATCGACCTGCAAACCGCGGCATGGTACACCCAGGCCCGGGCGCAACTCGTCGGTCTGTCGGGACTGAAAGAAGGATTGGCGATCGTCGAGGCGCTGATCTCCCGCCAATGGGTGGGGATGTGGCCAGAGCCGGTGCATGCGCGCATAGAAATCCTCACCGGTCTGAGCCAGCGCCTTCAGCATCAACTGCGGGTAATGGCGCTGGAATATCGCGATCTGCCGCAAATCCATCAGGCGGAAAAATGTATCGAGGCGCTGTGTGCGGCGCTGCGGCGCCTTGAACTCAAGCATATCAGTCAGTTGAGCGCGCTGAGTCTCTTTATGCACGGCGCGGCGGTACGGCTGGAGAACAGGTATGCCGCCACGGACACCACCCTCGTGCTGCCCGCTCCGGCGACCCATCCGGCGGGGGAATGGCCGGCCGGCGCCCGCGAAACCTGGGTCTATGCTCCGCGGGGAGAGCCGGTGGCGCCGCGGGTGATTATCTCCCCGGCACCCCGGGCGAAACGCCCGATCCAGTGGATAGGTTTTGCAGCGGGTATGCTCGTGACGGTACTGGCCGGCGGCGGCATGCTGGTGGGCGTGAACGCGTTTTATCATCCACCGGCCCGAGAGCAACTGATGGCAACGCTGCGGGTCCTTCCCAAGCCATTAAGCGCACCGGCACTCGAAACCCTGAAAAACCATGAGCCCGGAATGCTCAATCGCGAAGCAACGCAGCTTATCGCCGCTACGCGCCAGCAAATCCATCGCCTGGCAAAACTGTCGCCGCGTTGGGCACAGGACACCGGTACGCAACTGGCGCATCAAACCCGGATACTCTGGCCGGATAATCCGGCGGCGAAACGGCTGACGCAAGAGTGGGCTGAACAGTTTACCGCCAACGCCACGCCGTTGGAAAAACTCGACGGTTGGCATTGCGCCAATACTCAGCTACAGCAACTGGCGGATAAGCTTAATGGACTGGATGAAAAACGCGGCAAATACATGACCGTCTCACAGCTGAAATCCTCGGTCTTTGCTATTCAGCAGGCGCTGGACCGTTCGCCGCCGCTCGAGGAGTCCCTGCGTAAATTAGCCGAAGCGCGGCAGCGGGAAAACGCCATATCACCCCGGTTGCTGATGCAACTTGATAGCCAGTTCGTGCAGTTGCTGAACCGCTACGCATTACTGGCTTCGCCAAGGGAACCCGTGGGTTGATGGATGACGGCCGCTAAAAGTGCGGCCGGCACAGCCTGCCCGGGACTGAATTTTCTCGGGTAAATAGCATCAGCCGGAATGGGGGAAAAAACTCTTTTCGTCAATCTTCGCTAAACGGTTAACTAAAACGATTATGGCTTACGTGATTATACGGCTTAACTACAACCTATGAATGCCGACAACCATATCAGTTATAAATTTATGCGAAGGAAGGCCCGTATATGGACATGCACGAGCTTGAACTTTTCTGCGCCGCCAAGGCGAACGCGGGCCTCGATTTTATTACGCCGCTGCACAAGGTCTTAGCCAGTCAACGATATGTGATGGGCAACGAGACGCGATCATTTGAAAATGAGTTCGCCGGCTATCTTGGCGTGAACCATTGCATTAGCGTTGCCAACGGTTCCGATGCGCTGGAACTCGCCCTTCGCAGCCTTGACGTGCCGTCCGGCGGGCGCGTCGTTACGGTTGCCAACGCCGGGTTTTACGCCAGCAGCGCAATCTATGCCATTGGCGCCGAACCGGTTTATCTCGACGTTGATTCAGCTACCCTCAACCTTTGCCCCAGCGCCTTGGCGGCGGTGCTTGACGCCTCCATAGCCGCCATCATCGTCACCCATCTCTACGGTCAGCTTGCCGCTATTGAGGACATTATCCGCCTGGCGTCGGCGGCGGGCATACCGGTGGTTGAAGACTGCGCCCAGGCGCATGGCGCCCGGCGCAACGGCAAGCTGGCGGGCAGCTTTGGCGCCGTCGCCTGTTTTAGTTTCTATCCGACCAAGAATCTCGGCGCGTTGGGTGATGGCGGCGCGGTGGTGACCAATGACCACGACATCGCGACGCGCCTGCGTCAATTGCGCCAATATGGCTGGGCGCAAAAATATCAGGTCGCCATCCCCGGCGGGCGCAACAGCCGTATGGATGAGATGCAGGCGGCTATTTTGCGCATCAAGCTGCCTTACCTTGATGGATGGAATGAACAGCGCCGATCCATCGCCCAACGCTATAACGCGGCGTTTGCCGGTTTTGACGCGCGATTGCCCTGTTCCACCGCGTCCGACTACGTGGCTCATCTTTACGTTGTCCGGCTCGCGGACCGGCAACGGTTCATCAGCGCGCTGAAACGTAAAGCGATAACCGCCGATATCCATTATCCCACGCCCGATCACCGCCAGGCAGCCTATATTGCCAGACCTCCCCTTCCGCTCACCGTTACCGGCCTCGCCTGCGACACCGTGGTTTCCCTGCCCTGCTACCCTGGCCTGGCCGCTGATGAGGTCGATCGCGTCATCGCGGCGGTGTCGGCCTATTTCAAGCAGGAGGGATGAAGGTGTTGACGCTGATCATACCCGTTTATCTTAACGAAAATAATCTTCCCGACCTGCTGGCCGCCGTCGCCGGCTTGGATAACCAGTTGGAACACGCGTTGGAAGCGGTTTTCGTGGTCGACGGCAGCCCCGATCGCTGTTACGAACTGCTGCACAAGCAATTGCCATTGCAGCCATTCCGGTCAACGCTGGTGCTGCTGTCGCGAAATTTCGGTTCGTTTATGGCCATCAGGACCGGCTTGCAGTATGGCAAAGGCCAGCGTTTCGCCGTCATGGCGGCGGATTTGCAAGAGCCGCCGGAGCTGGTCCTGGTGATGAATCAGGTCCTGCTGCATCAGCAGATCGACGTTGTGGTGGGCGCGCGCGAAGGCCGGCACGACCCCTGGATGAGCCGCATGGCCGCAAAAATATTCTGGGGCCTGTATCGCCGTTACGTCATTGAGGACATGCCCGCGGGCGGCGTAGATGTCTTTGCCTGCAACAAAACATTCCGTGACCGGCTACTCACCCTGGAAGAGCGCCACAGCTCACTGATAGCACAGATATTCTGGCTCGGTTACCGCCGCCGGGTGGTGGCCTACTCCCGCCGCAAAAGGCTTCATGGGCGGTCTGCATGGACCCTGGACAAGAAAATCAGTTACATGATGGACAGCATATTTTCCTACACCGACCTGCCCATCAAATTACTGATACGCGTGGGCGCGTTGGGTTCCTGCATGGCCGTGCTGCTGGGAGTACTGACCCTGGTGGTCAAATTTTCCGGCGCAAGCGAAATACCCGGCTATGCCATGATTATGCTTACCATCACATTCTTGGGCTGCCTGATTCTTTTAGGCATCGGCACCGTCGGTTCTTATGCATGGCGCACTTACGAAAATACCAAGCATCGGCCTCTAGCCATCCCGATGCGCGTTGAAGCTTTTGGAGGCGGAGATGAATAACGGTAAAAGTTTCTTTGTCCATGGCCAGGCATTATGTGAATCGGAGGACATTGGCGAGAATACGCGCATCTGGGCGTTTACCCATATTTTGCCGGGGGCGCGCCTGGGCCGTGATTGCAATGTTTGTGACCATGTCTTTATTGAAAATGATGTCCAGATTGGGCATCGGGTAACGTTGAAATGCGGTGTCCAGATATGGGACGGCATTATCATAGAAGACGATGTGTTTATCGGCCCCAATGTCACCTTTACCAACGATCCCTTTCCCCGCAGCAAAGTCTACCCGCAAAAATTTGCGCGCACGGTGATCGGTAAAGGCGCGTCTTTGGGCGCAAACAGTACTATCCTGCCGGGCCTGACCATAGGTCCGAACGCTATGATTGGCGCGGGGGCCGTCGTGACGCGCTCAATACCCGCCAACGCCATTGTGGTCGGCAATCCCGCCACCATCGTGGGCTATGCTGACGCCAGGCCGGTCGGCGCTGAACAGATAGCCGTTGCGGAAAAGGCGCCGATGCGCCTGCAAACCAGGGTGAAAGGCGTGAGCCTGCATGCCATGGACAAATTCACCGACATTCGCGGCAGCTTGTCGGTGAGCGATTTTGGTCAAACGGTGCCGTTCAAACCGGTTCGCTATTTTCTGATTTACAATGTGCCCACACAGCAAATCCGCGGCGAACACGCGCACCGGGTTTGCCATCAATTCCTCATCGCGGTAAAAGGACGGGTGCATGTGGTGGCTGACGACGGCATAAACCGCCAGGAATTTATCCTCGACAAGCCCACCCGGGGCGTTTATCTGCCGGCCATGACCTGGGGCATTCAGTCCCGCTATTCCCCAGATGCCATTTTGCTGGTATTTGCCTCGCATCATTACGATGCGGCGGACTATATACGGGATTATGACGAATTCAGGATGCTCAGCGAATGCTCAGGCGACTGGCGGCCATGACGGTAAATCCATTCACATTGCATAAGCGGAGCCTTGTCCGTTTTCTGGTGTCAGGCGGGCTTAATACGGCCTTGACCTACGGCATTTTTTTACTGCTGCTGATGGTTTACAGCTATGCGGCCAGCTTCACCATCGCCTATGTGGCGGGTATTTTATTGGCTTATCTGCTCAATCGCTTTTTTGTATTTAACCAGCATCGAGGACTGAAATCACTTATCTGGCTGCCTTGCGTTTATTTATTACAGTATATATTAAACATGATGTTTTTATGGTGCTGGGTGGAAAAATGGGGTCTCGCCGTCCGATTAGCGCCGCTGGCGTCAATAGTCGCCACTCTGCCGGTAACTTATTTTTTTTCCAGGCGACTCTTCCAACCGGTTGGCCTTTCCCGCGAGCGGCGACCGGGTATGCCGGTTAAATGATGCCTGCCGCGCCGCCGCTTTCCCGCTCTCTGTTTTTACCGGCGCGGGCAACATTGGAGCATAACGAATCACCGTTAATGATAAAAGATTATGGAAGATATATATAAAGTGACACTGTGCGGGATGGCGGGCCTGTTGATTGCCTTTATTATTCTTGTCCTGTTTATGCGCAGAAATACGTTGTGCGTTGCTTTGGAAAAAGCCGACCGCGCGTTGGCCGCTTTCGCCGCGCAAGCACGTATTGATGGTTTCAGATTCCGTGAAATGGGCGTTTTGATTTTTATAGGCGCGGTATTTTATGGTTATTTTTTGTTTACCTTTTCATTATCCATCGATAACGAAAATGCGGCGCTGCGTCAAGACCCCGGGGTATGGGTTAGTCAAGGGAGATGGTTTACCTACCTTGTCGAAAAGTTTCTCTTGCAGCAGCCCTCGGTTCCCTTTGCGCCCTATATTATATTAATCACCGCCTTTGCCGCTTCTTACATTGCGCTGCTCAGGACACATGGTTACCACGCGAGCTGGAAGACGTATTTAGCCTATCCGGTTTTTTGCGCGTTTCCCACCTGGTGGACCATCGCAACGTTTTACGCCAATACGCCCGCCTTGGCCATAGGCCTGGTGTTGATCAGTTTAAGCGCTTATCTTTATTTCGGCGCGGGTTTTACCGGCACGCTTGCCATTCATCAGTCCCGCGCCAGAACCGGGTTAACTATTATCCTGCTGGCCTGCGCCATTGCCGCGTATCAATCGCTGATCCTGATGTTTATCTGTTACGCCTGCGGCATCCTGTTAACCAGGTGTTTGCGTCGGGACGCCTTATGCCGGCCACCCGTTAAAACGTTGGCCATCACCTTGGGTAAATTAACGCTTCTGGTCGTGCTGGCAATACTGTTTTATGAAATTATCAACAAACTGGCTCAACGGTTTATCGCCAATGATAGCGGTTATATCGCCAAAGCCTTTTTTAATTACGATAAAACGCTAGGCCATCCTTTTCGCGTGCTGTATGCCATATTCAGAGAGCAACTGGCCGTCTATGGCGGATCCGCCCAGAGATATGGCGCCAGGTTTTTGATAAGCGGCATAGTCGTTTGCCTGGCCACCCTGGTTATTTTCCGCACGACCTTGTTCAAGGCCCCCGTCATTTCAATGTTATGGCTTGGGGTATTATTTTCACCCTTCGCCCTGCATTTGGTCACGGGAGGCGAACCATTACCGATGCGCACGCTCATTCCCATTGCCTATGTCAGTTGGCTGGCATCCCTCATCCTGCTATCCGCCAAGCGGACCGTTGCTATTTTTGCCAGTATCATTTTGGTTGGGCTGTTACAGGTTAAAATGATGGGCGTAACCTCCCAATACATAGCGGCGTGCGCGATAGTACAATCACACGATCGGCTATTGGCCGCGGATATCTATAGCAGGATTGGTGAATCAAGCGCGGATTTTGATCCCAGCGCGCCATTGAAAATGGATTTCTATGGTCGCAAGAAATTTAGCACAATTTATGCAAATGCCTGGCAGGGGACCATGAACGGTTCGTTTTTTTCGTGGGATTTGGATAATATCGGCCGTATTACTCATTTTATGACGGTAATGGGTTACCCGAATATCGTCGTGCCCGACGACGCGCAAAGGAAGGCGCTTAACCCTGTTTTTGATAACATGCCTGTCTGGCCCGCGGCGGGATCGGTTAAAAAAGTCGGGGATATTTATCTGATAAAGCTCAGTAAAGAACCGGATCCAACCCATGCTTTTTAAGCCAATGCTCGCGTATGCATCCTAAAGCGACGGCTACTGCCTAAAAGCAACGGCGGACCGGGATTGATCCGCCGTTAGCCTGCTATCCCATTACAGCGGATGCTGGCGATTGACTACCGGCAGGGGCTGCGTGCGGCGCCCCACCATGCCCATGACGCCGGCCAGAACCGCCTCGACAATCAACATAAAAAAGGTGAACCAGCTGGCTTTAGCGGTAGCCGCGGCCGCCTTGTCGCCGGCTTCACGGGCCTTTTGCTCCGCCTGTTGCTTCAGCTCCTGATATTTGGCGCGGGCCTGCTGATAGCTTTTCTCCGTTTGGGCGACAATCTGTTCCGCTTCCTGATCGCTTTTACCGGTTCGCGCTTTGATGATATTTTTCAAGGCATCACGATCGGCGGCCTGAAAGGTATCTTCATTTCTCTGGATCAGGCCTTGAACAAAGCCGGCGACATCAGCGTCGGCCGTTTGCGGATGATTGGCTGTATCGGCCGCCTGGTTTTGCGCATTATCGGCTTCTGCCGCGGCTTTGTTTTGCAGGTTTTCCGGCTGGAGTTCCGGCTTGCCGGTTTGACGCAAGGTCGTTTCCAGCTCATTTTGCAAGCTATCGAGATTAATATTATTCTGCGCCAGTTTGTCTTTCACCATTTGCGTGACCGGCGGCGCGGCGGCGGTAATGCCGCTGCCAAGCGTTTGCAGTCCGCTACCCGCGATACTCATGGCGCCGCTCATGGCATGATTTACCACCACCAGCAGGAACCAGGCGCAAATCAAGGTGTTAACGCCGAACATCAGCAATCCGTGCAGCGCCCCTTCGCGCTGCGCCAGGCGTCCACTGGCGTAGGCGCCCGCGGCAATGGAAATCAGCATGCTGGCCCCGGTCCAGATGGCCGCGCCGGTCCCTAGGCCATCAAAAGGATTATTTTCTTTCAAGGGATCAATAGTGCTGGCGCCGACGGCGGTACCCAGTATGGCCAGCAGTAAATAGACCACCATAGATATAATGACACCAGCGAAAATTGCACTCCACGAAATACGCTTCAGAGGGACACCCGCTACGGGTTCAACCCATGTCTCATGGTAACGTTCAGATGCGGTGATGGGGGTTTCGCTCATGTTTAAATCTCCATTTATCGCCAGACTTTGCTTGGTTAAGTCGCAGTTCAGGTTAAGCAGAATTCTGCGTTGGTCCGCCAAGGTTGTGTTTAATCGCAACCTCACATTAGCTTTGTTAATGTTAGTCACATATTGTGAAATGCACCAAGAAATCTTTACATTACTCTACCGTGGTCTCACTAATGAGAATAAACGACAATGGCAATTCTCATTGCTGGGACCGCACCAGCCTTTAGCGTTAAAATTAAATTAATTAAATCAATAAATTAAATAAATAACTGTTAAACCCGGACTCCGAGGGCGAACCGGATTATCGCGACCGGGAACGCGAGGATGTTTCCCGCCAGCCTGATTTTCACGCCTGCGGGCCAGGTAATCACTCGATAGAATGGGTCATATAAGGACAGCCAAGTGGAGGATACATAAGTTTATTATCCCAATCACAACCGACAGCCGGTTATCAAGGCAACCGCGTTGGCCCCTCGGCGCGGATCGGCCGTTCCGGACTCCCGCACATGAAATTTGGACGTATGATGGTAGCGAGTACGACTTGCAGCCTCTATCATCTGGACATGCCTTCCCCACTGTAAGGAGTTTTCATGAAGACTGTCTTGATAACAGGTTGCTCATCCGGCTTCGGCCTCGAAATTGCCCGCCATTTCCTCGAACAGGGCTGGCAGGTCATCGCCACGATGCGCGCGCCGCGCGCAGATCTCCTGCCGCCGTCTGAACGCCTGCGCGTGCTCGCCCTGGATGTAACCGATCCGCAAAGCATTCGCCGGGCCGTGGAGACCGCCGGGCCGATTGACGTGCTGGTCAACAATGCGGGCTTTGGCGCGGCGGCGCCTTTCGAAGCCATGCCAGTGGCGACGGTGCGTGAAATCTTCGACACCAATACTTTCGGCACCATGGCATTGACCCAAGCGGTGCTGCCGCAGTTCAGGCAGCGCAGGAGCGGCGTAGTGATAAACATCACCTCGAGCGTGACCTATAAGGCGCTGCCGCTGCTCAGCGCTTACCGGGCGAGCAAGGCGGCGGTGAACGCGTTCACCGAGTCGCTGGCTGAGGAGGTTAAACAATTCGGCGTGCGCGCACACCTGGTACTGCCCGGGCGATCGCCTGAAACCCGCTTCGCCGATAATGCCCAGTCACATACGGCGGGCCTCGATCACGCGGCCTATGCCGAGCTGGTAACAGCCCTGTTCGCCTCTTTCAGCGAGGCGGGTCCGGTCACTTACTCACAGGATGTGGCCCAGGCGGTATGGCGCGCGGCGACCGACCCGTCCAGCCCAATGCGTATCCCGGCCGGCGCGGACGCCGAGCTGTGGGCCGCCGAACAGCAATAAAGCGCCCGGCGGCGCCGATTCCCGCAGCGCAGGATTTTCCACGGATATTGCCGGATGGGTAAAAAGCAAAGCATAGGCAGGCGGATTCCCATGGTTATATATGCGTGATCGAGAGTCCGGGGGATGCCGCCTGCTGCTTCCAAGCTCGTCGTCACCGGCTACATCGCCTTGCGCAGGGTGATATTGATGCGGTGCGATCCCACCAGGGAATGATACCCTTCTTTCACCGGCAGAATGCCGTGGAAGTTCAGCCGGGAGGGGCCGCCCCAGACCACCACGTCGCCATGGGCCAGCGGGATGCGCTGGGCGCGGTCGCCGCGCTGCAGTCCGCCAAACTGGAAGACGGCGGGCAGGCCGAGCGAAACCGACACTATGGGCGCGCCAAAGTCATGTTCGTCCTTATCCTGGTGCAGTGACAGCTTACTTCCGGGATCGTAGCGATTCATCAGGCAGGAGTCCGGCACATAATGGCCGAAACCCGCCTCCATGGCGGCTTCATCCGCCAGCGCCATCAGGATATCCGGGATCGGCGGCCAGGGCCTACCGGTACGGGAATCCCGCTCCGAGTAGCGGTAGCCGCGCCTGTCGCTGGTCCAGCCGTTGCCGCACCAGCTCATCGCCACCGACATCACGTGACCGCCCGGCGTGGTCATATGCCGCCATGGCACCCGCGCCACCACGGCGTTAACCGCAGCCAGCAGCGCCGGGCCGTGGTCACGGACAAAACCATGCAACACCACCGCGCCGGGAGCTATCTCCTCGCGCCACGGCGGCGGCAACGCATCTTCAAACAGATCGATTGTCATCAGCTTGGCCTGTATGTATACCCAGTATTAATTCTAGCGAATTAACCCCGATTGTCCAATGCCGTGGCCAACTGCCCGGGCAGGCATTTTCGGCATAGCGCCGGCCTGATTTTCGCTCACAGACCGGCCCCCACCTTGGACAATTCATGAATTCCCATCCGTTGCCGATAAAAGAGCATTCGGCTTGAAATTTATTTAAGGGAGAAATGAATTGATAGCTTTACCCGCAGTTTGTTTTTCTGATAAATAAAGGCATATCCAGATGAATCTCAATCGTATTACTGGAATATTAATCTCCGCCGGCCTGCTGGCGTCTGTTTCTCCGGCGCATGCCGCCGGCACCTGGAGCGAGGCGCGCAATGACGCCATGGGGGGAACCGGCGTGGCCTCCTCCCACTACGGCGCGGCGCCGCTGGTAAATCCGGCGCTGCTGGCCGAACACGATGAGAACGATAACGTCAGTATTATACTTCCGGCCGTTGGCGTCAGGGTATCCGATCCCGATAATCTGCAAAATGGCTTTGATAAGGTGCAAACCGCCTGGGATAGGTTAAAAGACGAAGCGAACAGCGGCACAGGCGCCCTGGGCTCGATAAAAAGATTTGAGGGCGCCCTGCGGGCCGTCTCCGGCGATAAAGGCCGCGCCGAAGCCGCCTTGAACGGGGTAATAGCCCTTCCCAACCCGGTTCTGCCCTTTGCCCTGGTCGCCAGGGATTGGGCGACAGCCAGCGTTAAAGCCAATGTCAGCGATCGCGACCTGGCGTATCTTGGCGCCGTACAAGCGGGTTTGATAAGGCCGGTCCCCGCGGATCTGAACCAGCTTGCATCACGGGCCGAAGGGCTGGGCGCGCTGGTAACCGAATACGGTGTGGCCATGGCCCTGCCATTCAAGCTGGACGATCGCGCTTTTTCGGTGGGTATTACGCCGAAACTGCAACGCGTCGCCACGTACAATTACAATGTCGCCATTAACCACTACGATAAGTCGGATTTTCGCAATGATGAGTTCCGCCGCGAGGAGAACGGAGCCAATCTCGACCTGGGGTTGTCCACCCACCTCACCCCGGATTGGATTGCGGGACTGGCCGCGCAGAACCTGGTGGCCCGTAGCGTAGAGACCAAAGAGGTAAACGGCGTGCGCGACAGCTTTAACCTACGTCCGCAGGTTACCGCCGGCACGTCCTGGAACAGGGATTTTTTCACCGGTGCCGTCGATATTGACCTGACGCCCTCCAGCGGTTTCTCGTCGCAGGAAAAAAACCAATACGCCGGCGCCGGCGCCGAAATCAGCGCCTGGACCTGGGTGCAACTGCGCGCAGGCTATCGCGTCGATATGCGCCATGGCGATAACAATGTCTTTACCACCGGGTTTGGCCTGTCCCCCCTGAATGTGGTTCACCTCGACATGACGGGCATGGTTGGCGCCAACCGCAACTATGGCGCCGTGGCGCAGCTGAGTTACACCTTTTAGGCGCCCATGGGAAGAATCAGCGCCGTCGCGGGCCTCGGCTAGGCCGTCGTATCCCGCGCGATCGGCTCAATGCCGCTGCGGTCTTGACGGCGTGATCCATTTGATCAAATGCTTGAATTCAGCAATGGCATACAGGATATCAAAATAACACTGAATATAGATGTCATCAGTATAAGGAGTCATGGCATCGTATTCGGTTTTTATGTTTTCCAGCAGCGCCCGGGAATCGTCGGAAAGATGATGATAGACGGATAAGTCCCGGCAAGAAAGATCATTTATTAAATAACGGGCGATGTTAATATATACCGAGGGTAAATATCTAAAAGAACGTTTCGTAACGCTATGTTTAACTATTTTCCGTAAATGTAATATTATTCCCACTAAATCATGCAGTCTTTCCTTCTTCAGGTTGACACGTCGTTTCCGTTTCATCAGCCGCAGGTCATTAAATGAGGTCAAGTCCGGTAGCGGGACGGGCTGCGTGGCGTTAAACGTGGTGAACCACTGCGGATGACGCGCCATAACCGCATCGGTGATCCAATAGGGATACGTATCAACCTGGACCTGGAATTCATCGGCGATAACCTGGCCGGTGTGAGTGAACCCGTCATAGCCATCGAAACAGGAAAGCATTTCAATCGATTGCAAAGCGTTAAGATCCGGCAGGTCAGCATCTATATAAATCATGGCACGGATAATATGCACCAACTCTTGAGAACTCATAAAATTAGTTTTGAAATCAGACGTATGAATAATCACCTTAAGCCGATTGCGCGCCCTGCCGGAATTAAACACGGATAAATACTGGCCTAACAAAACTCGCTCCCTGCTGAGCAGGCGCCGTTCGAATTGTGGACCGATCAAACCAAATTCAGACTTTGGCGCGATGATATAAGGCAATGAATCCAGCAACACCGTTTCCGTTGATATCCTGCCTAATGGATTGCCGGCGACCAGTCTTAAAGGCTGATGGTCGGCCCTGGGATAAAAATAACCCTCGGAAAAAGTCCCCATCTCTTCAGCAACGACAATTGAAGCATTAGGCGATAAACGATAATTAAAAAAATTATTGCCTTTACCGGCAAATCTTCCATTGCCTACACTTATCGAAAAATGCTTCAGGATACCGTCTTGAGACAACGCCGCCAGAAACTTGCCCTCTTTGACCCGCAAAAGATCCTCCATGGTTTTCAACCTGAGATCCGACGACATATAGTTCTCCAGCGGCATGGCGGTTTTCACCGCCCATGACAGGATATCACTGAATTGCGAAAATTGTTTTTGGTCAAACCACTCCGCCACGGTTAATACCAGCAGGGGGAAGACCGCATCGGGAGGATGCGGCGATATTGACGGGTGAGGGATAAAGTCATTATCCATCACCATCCGGGTGGCGGATAAAGCGGAGATCATGCCCGGCAAACCGGTGGAGGTTGAACGCCGGAACAGATTTAAATTTTGACGTATAACCGCCGCCTTATACCAGACCGGTTCCTGGATAAGAGATACGCCTTTTGAAAATTGGCCTGGTGAGGAATTTTTCAAGATGTGTTCATGGGCCTCATTGACGTTGCGGAAAGTTTTATTTTTAATTAATGTCAATTTATCGGTATGGGATTGCAATAAGGAGAGATACCATTCTTTTTCCTGGAACACATAGAATGTTTTCAAACGATCGGCAACCGGGGACCAAAAAGCCGATAGATCTATTATATAAAGAACTTTATTGATAATAACTTCGATAACAATATTACTTAATGGATTATAATCGTAGCCGCCAGACCAAAACATAACTGACCTATACTTGACCGACACGCGGTCGAAGAGTACAAAATTATCGGCGAATTCATGTAGTTTATCCTTCACCCCTGATTCAAGCGCATGAGTAAGATCGGGATCGATAACGGTATCACCCTGCATGCAGCTTGTCAGGATCTTGATAATGGCAATCTTTTCATGCGGGAACATCTGTCTTTGTTTAAAGCATTTTAGAAAATTTTCAATATAAACCGCAAAAATTTTTGCAAAACCCGTATGTCTATTTATGACGTGAAAAAAATCCATGCCATCGAGTTTTATAAATGGCTCAAACTTTATTTTATTTAACCACGAAAAAGACATTTGTACATCATACTGTACGTATTGCAGGGGAGATACGGGGTCTTTGTCATGAAATAATGAGGCGGACCAGTGACCATACTGGGTTTTCTCTATCGGTATTGCATTATTACGAGGTACTGAGCTATTTGCTTCTACAACACGCCAATTATTTATCACCGAGTCCCAGAATACTTGATAAAGGCTGCGGTCAATTTCAATGTATCGTTGCTTATATTCATTTTCCAGCGTCATCGAAAAAAGTCCATCTTCGTCTAATGCCAGTAAACCTCGGTCTATTTCAGCACTCCAGGATTTGAGCTTAAATTTACGGCTTGTGATGCTATCAAATAAAAAATCATTGATCCAGGATATTCTAGACAAATAATTTTTTGATAAAAAATGCGTCAATTCGGATTCTATAACACCTGAAAAGGGTACTGGATTAAAAAAGGAAAGAAGTTCAACAGATATTTCTCTTGCGCTACGGAAAACAATTCCCGGACTGGCTTTTATCAGGCTGTTGATTATATATCGCCTAAGCGTATGCGTGGGGATCTTGAGTTTATTGGCATTAACCAGGATCTGGGCAAGGCTCTCTTTGGTGATTTTTTTAATGGATGAACCGACGGGCACCATGATTGTGACAATATCAAATACATCAAAGATGATGTCTTTAAAGGAAAATTCAAAATCCGGATCATACCAATTATTCCATAACACCTCATAAAAAGGAATTTGCGATGTCAAATAGTCAACCCACGTTTTATCCCGCAACTCCTCCTTGAATACCGTTGCGGTATCAATCAAGGTTTTCTCATTCCAATAATCAATAGCGCTCAACAGTGATTCATCCGGCTTATCGGATTTATCCGCTACTAATATAAACTCAGGCATGGGGTTGCCAATTTCATTTTCCTCAGGGGCGATCAGTATTTGATTTAATTGGCCTATACTTTCAGTGTCATTATGCAAGGGGAAATATAAAAGTGAATATAATTCCGTTATGTTAGCTGATATTTTATGTCTGCTCCTCATTTCAAGATTAAAAAGAGTTTTGCTCCACTCATGTATGATGCGTATAATGAAATTCTCGTCTTCATCCTCGCCAATCATGCGGGTGAAGGGCGCGCAGAGCAATGTTGAAATTAAAGCCCGTTTATTATTTCTGGTTTTTACAATTAAAATATAGCCCAGGTTTTTTTCAGGTGTAGAAACCCAGGTAAAGGGTACTAACGTGTTTTGCAAATATTTCCTGGAATAGATTTGAAAAGAATAAATATACTTTGGCGGGAAAATCAAATCCACATATGATAATTCAGAATTTTTAATTATATTGAATGTGATGTTTTTTGCCTCAAAAAAAGCATCATGTAGACGATATTCTAAAAATTGATCAAAATAATCGTTGGGGTCAGCGAAATTTTTAGATGACGAGAGATCGAAAATGCTGGTAAAATTTTCTTGTTCCCTGGATTTGAGATCGATAAAATTGAGAATCTCTTTTTGCTGGAATTCCCTCACAATGGTTAATGCCTCTGGTGTCCTAAGGGACATGTCATTGTTGTGATAATAATCAAGAAACCAAAAGGTTGCGGCACCGATGAGCAGATTGATATCGCCATTTTTTAAGGAAGTCTGATATCCTATTAATAATTGGTCTTCCTCCTCATAAGGCTTTTCGCTCGCCATAATTAATTTTACCGCTTCAATTTTTGCCGACACCAAGCGCTGGGCATGAGTCTTGGCTGATAAATTTATATTATTTTTATAATAAAAGGTCATAAAGAGATCAAATTTCTGCTGTAAATCTTTTAAAAAACTCAGAAATATAACGCATTCTTTATCATAGATAATTTGTGCTATCTCATTTCCTTTCCATTGATGATTAATCGAGCCCATGGCATCATCCGCAAGATTCATGGTATTGACGATTTGGTCTTCTAACAGCTCTATACATTTATCTATGGTTTTTATATTATCCTGTTGCCAAATGTCCTCTTGATTACCAATACGAAAATGCATATGAACAAATTCGATCAACTTCATGACCCGTTGCAAATGGGCACTCTCATCCTCCTCACGATTATTAAAATCCAAAATTTGTCGTATAAAAAGTCGACTCAGTTTGTCTATATCTGTAAAGTCAGGCAACTTAGAAAAAAGATACCATAAATCAGTAAATTCTCCTGGCATGAATAAATTATTACCTTGAATGCTTACTCCATTGTTTCTATTATATTCAAAAATATATAAAAAGAAGCGTACAATCAATAGGTTCTCCATTTCAAAAATATCGTCATCAATCAATGACATATAAAGATTTTTATTGTTATGATATAAAGATCTTTCCAAGGGTGTGAATTTATCATCAAATTCAAGGTGGTCGGAATATAAAGAATGAGATCGTTCCATTAAAGACAGATATTTAAAATAACTTTTATAAAGTTCTCGATCGGCTGTTTCAATTTGACTATCGTGCCGTTCTTTGAGGTGATCTTTTGTCTCCTCAAATGTCATGCCATTTTTCAAAGCCACTATTTCCCGTAAAATACGTAAATTGATATTTTTAAAGGCATATCTGTATGATTCATTCATATCGGTAAAAAAATCGTCCAACATGACCCTTTCTTCTAAATCAATGACAAGGACGTCATTATGAATAAATAGGGATGGATTTATATTTCGACAGCTTTCGAATATTTTTTCGCAATATCTTTTCAGAATAATAATATCCAGGGATTCCTCTTTTCGTTTTAAATACAATGCTTGATCAAAGATATTTTTTACCTTTATCGCCAGAAAGCGATCGTAGCCATCGAGCCATTTCAGGGTTTGACTGGGGATGGAGGTCTGATTGTTATATTCCCTCACTAACCGTGTGTGAGTTTTCATGGCTTCGTCATTGGGCAGGTTTATTTCCGTGTTGCACGCTATATGCTCCGAAAATGGAAGTATATTTTTATGCGTCTCCTTTTTGATTTGTGGTAACGGGTGGGATATAAAATCGTTGGCGGATAGCCCTGGCGCGGGCGACCTTTTTGATATGCGTCCGGCATATTGCGTTTTTTTCGTCTCTAACGATGCCGGCATCTCCTCGGCCCAAGCGCTTGGGATAGTCAAAAAGCCCTGTAGGAAAGCGGCACCGTGATCATAGACCCGGTAAAAACCGAATGGTCTGAAGACGGTTTCAGGCCTGGGGATATCCTTATCACAGGCCGACTTGGATGATTGCTCCGTGGAAACGGGCGCTTGGGCGCGGCCTTTATCCTTGCCGTATTTCAAATCGTGCCAGGCAAATCCGGTCACCGCCACAAGTTGTGCAATCAATTCCAGGCACACCGCCACCGATGATTTAGCCGGTGGTGACATCAGATCTTCGATATAATAAGCGTCACCATCGGAGACTACCCACCGTTTAGCAACATACGCGGCATAACTTATCTCGCCTTCTATCAATAGAATCTGCTTAAAATAGGTATTATGATGCGCTTCCCCATCAATAATGATTGTTATATTTTTTCCGTCGCGTCCTTGATTTAACCCGGGAAGACTTTTTTTTAACTTTTGCATATAGGTGTTAAGCTTGCCATAAACCATATTTTCTCGACGACTAAACCTAACGCATTGATTTATATTTACATTACTTCGAGAACCAGCATCATGAAAATGCGCAAGATGACTATTCCCACTCGATTTCATCGATTTTATACTGTTTATTGGCGGAGTGCCGTCATCCATAACCTGGGAAATAGAATTATTATTAACCCTTGCATTACATTTGATATTTTCATCCATAAAATTAATATCCTATGAAGTGATTTTGGCAGACGGCATGCTTGTAATGAAGATGGGACGATGGGAAAAATGTTATAACGCGGGGATGATTTTTTATATATTATTAATTTTCAATTGTCATTAACCCAATTACCGCCTTTTCTTCAACCGAAAAGAGCGGCTTTTTATTGGCCGGCAAGGTCTACGCCTTGCCCAGCCTGGTTCGCAGGGTAACCGCACGCAATCAGTATTTCACCATTTCAATCCAGTTGGCGCCTTTGCCAACGGGGTATTGGCCAAGATTTTTCAGCGCGCCGTTCGCTTTATCAATGCGGTATACACTCATCTGCGGCGACAACTGTCCCACCGCCAGCAAATACCTGCCGGAGGGGTCGATATTAAAACCACGCGGCTGCTTTTCGGTAGGCCAGGTCCCTATGCGGGTGAGAAGGCCTGATTTTTTGTCAACCCGATAAGCCGCCAGGGTGCTTGAAGTCCGTTCGCTGGCAAACAGGAAGCGTCCATCGGGGGTCAGATGCAGGTCCGCGCCCCAAGGTTTATCGCCGGTAAAATCCGCCGGCAGGATCGATACCGCCTGAATCGGACGCGCACTGTCCTTGCCTTGGTTGAAGGCTAAGACATGCAGTTTGCCGTCCAGCTCGTCGATCAGGTACACAAAACGCTTGTCCGGTGAAAACACAAAATGCCGGGGACCGGATTTTTCCGGTAATGCGTAGGCGGCATCCTTATCCTGGGTAAGCTGCCCGCTTTTAGCATCCAGTTTCAGGCGTAGCCAGGCGTCGGCCCCCAGTACCGAGGCAAAGACATACCGGTTGTCCGGCGCGCTCCTGATGGCGTGCGCCATGGGGCCGGTCTTGATCGTCTGGCGCACATCCCCCGCCAGGCCCTGCGGGTTTATGGCGTTGACCGCGAGCAGGTTGCCGCCATAGGACGCGGAAAACAGCCAGCGGCCGGTATTATCGGTGGAAATATAGGCCATGCTTTCCGCCAGCGGCGCCGCCTGGCGTTGGGTCAGGCGGCCGTCGGCAGGGTTGATGGCTAAGCTTAATACCTGATAAGGCTTGGAGCGCAGCCCGGCATAGAGATGATGCTTATCGGGGGACAACGCCAGCGGCATCACGGTGCCGCCCACCGCCAGCGTTTGCACCGGCGTGAGCGCGCCGTTGGCTTCGTTTACACTGAACACCGAGATATCGGCGCTATCCGCGTTGGAGACATAGGCATAGGTCGCGGCGTGGGCGGTGCCGGCAATGGTGAATGCCAGGGTGGTTAACAGCAGCAGGTTGTGTGGAGTACTTCGGTTACGGGTTATTATCATTATTCTATTTATCCGATGATTATTTTAATTATGGAAAATAAGTATAAATAATCATTTCCCCCCCGGCAGCTGTCGGCCGCACAGGATTTGCCAACGGCGGGACGGCATTTTTTGGGCAGGTGAATAAGCCGATGAGAAATGAATCACATATTGTCGCGCCGCCGGCCCGGGACTAAGATCCCCGGCGCCGGCGGCGCAGCAGATAACGGATCGTCCTCGGCAGCAGCCAGCACAGCGCCAGCAGCGCCGCCAGAAGAAACAGGTATTTCAGGTGGTGATCCATTTTTTGCAGCCATGGCGCGATGATTCTGCCGCCGACAAAACCGAGGCTGACGAAAATCAGCGCCCAGAGAATAGAACCGAGGATATTAAGGGGGATGAATTTTTTCGGATCAAGCCTGCTTGCCCCTATCATCAGCGGTCCGATCAGGCGAAAGCCATACATAAAACGCACGCCCACCACAAACCCGAGGGGATACTTTAAAATCAGCTGATTGGCGCGCGCGATATTCGGCTGGGCTTTTTTAAACCGGCGCAAAACGCGCGTACCGAACCGGCGACCGATAAAATACAGCGCCATATCGCCCGTGATGCCGCCCAAGGCGGCCACCGCCACCGCCGCGGGATAATGCAACAGGCCCTCATGCGCCGCCACGCCGCCCAGCAACGTGACCGTTTCGCCCTCGGCCAGGCAGCCGATGAACAGCGCCCAATAACCGTAGATAGAAATAAAATGCGTGATATCCATTGGCGCCGGCATCCCTAGAGTTTAAAAAGGTCAGGAGAATACGTCGAATCGATTAATGACCCTTAAGCATAGACCCGATCGTCCCCTGCCACGAGACGGATAAAAGAGCTTCCTGGGCCCTACTTGACGCGCCCCTGGGTAATACATAGCCCGGAAGGCTGGTTTTGGTTTAAAATATCCCCACGTATCTTATCCTCGATAAAACAGGTCCCCTATGGCTTTTATTCCAAAAAACTACGCCAGGCTTGAAACCGGCTATCGCGAAAAAGCGCTTAAGCTGTTTCCCTGGGTCTGTGGCCGCTGCTCGCGGGAGTTTGTCTACTCCAACCTGCGTGAGCTGACGGTACATCATATCGATCACGATCATAGCAATAACCCGGAGGACGGCAGCAATTGGGAAATGCTCTGCCTGTATTGCCACGATCATGAGCATTCCAAATATACCGAGGCGGATCTGTACGGCACGACGGTGATCGCGGGCGAGGATGCGCAAAAAGACATGGGCGTGGCGACCCACAATCCTTTTGCCAATTTAAAATCCTTAATGAAAAAGTGATCGCCGCGGGTTATTTTTCTTCGAACCAGTCGCGGTTCTGCCGGGAAATCGGCGTAATGGAAAAGATCAGCGCCTGGAGATGATCGCGCATGGCCTGCTCCGCGGCATCGGCATCGCGCGCCTTGACGCTATTGAATATGTTGTAATGCTGGCTGATTAACCCCTGCGGCGGCGAGACCTGGCCCAGGCTGAGAAAACGCACCCGATCCATGGCGGCCTTGATGGACTCGATAATATCCCAGGCCAGCGGGCAATCGGCGATTTCCGTGAGCAACCGGTGGAACTCATCGTCCAGGCCGAAAAATTCGCGCATTTGCCGGTTTTGCGCCGCCAGCTCCTGACGGTGCAAATTATGCTCAAGCAGCATGATGTGTCGTTCGGAAATATTGAGCGCGGCGCGACGGACGATGGCGCATTCCATGGCCTGGCGGAGAAAACGCGCGTCCGCTACCCGTTTGGCGGATATCCGCATCACAAAGGTGCCGCGCTGGGGCAGGATTTGCACCAGCCCCGCTTCGGCCAGTTTGATAAAGGCTTCCCTTACCGGCTGGCGCGACACGGCGAAACGGGCCGCGATGTCCTTTTCCGACAACAGCTTGCCCGGCTCAATGACGCATTCAACGATATCCTTGCGCAGCAGCCGGTATATCTGTTGATTTACCGGCTCGTTGTTATTAAAGGGCAACGGTGTATCCATGCGGGGAGTTTAGCCTGTTTAATTATCATGGCGGATATAGTACATGCTCCGCCGTGACAATAGCCATAGGCGCCGCCTCGCGGCGCCCTCCTTTAACGGATACTCATCACATCCGTCGCGCAATGCAGATAACCGTTCATGGCGGTTTTCCATAATGGGTCGGTATTGGCCGGCATGGCCGCTCCCGGTCCCGCGCCGGTGGGCTGCATGACATACTGGGGGAAATATACCGGCTTGCCGATGGCATCGACCTGTTTGCACAGTGCGGCAAGCTGCTGCCGGTTGCCCAACGCGCCGTTGGCGGACTGCCAGAACATCTGCTGCTGGTGGGTATTGATCATTTTCAACGCCTCGCCCAGCATTGAGGAATGCGCCTGCCTGGCGGCGTCCGTGTCAAGACGCAATGCGTCAAAATAAGAGTAGGTGCCGGCCAGGGCGAATAAAAATACCGCGTCGGCCTGCCTTCCCGTTTTAATACAGCTGACCATCCCCTGATACAACACCGGCGGCGTAAGCGTGGGATTGACGGCGGACATGCCCAGGCAACCCGGACTGACTACCTGCGCCAGATATGCGCTGTGCCCCGGCTTGCCCGGCGCGCCGGAGCGGGGTGAATTAGCGCAGCCGGTGACCAGCAGCGCCAGCGCCATCGTTATCATTATTGTTAGTCTCATCTTATGTCCATTCTTTGATGATAGCGAAATAAGGTAAATTGTATCTTAATGACCAAATACCATCGGCGCGCCGATCACAGTTCAATCACTTTCTTCGGCGCGCGCGCGTCCCGGGTCATGATGTTGCAAAAACACCTCATGCAGGCGCCGCAGGCCGCCTTCGGTAAGGCGGCGGCACTTATCCGGCATCGCGGTCACGCCGCCCAGCCGCCGCACGCCCTCGGTTAAAAAAGCCTCGGGGGCGAACTCGGCCACCTGATGGCCATATTTCATCACCACACGATCATCCTGATGATATTCAATCTGGCCGGTTCCCGGGCATGCCTCATCAATATGCTGTTTAAGCCGGGCATGGGCGCTCCGCGCCGTTTCCGGCAACAGCAATATCATCGATTCGGCCGGGGCCGCCTGCGGCAATGACGCCAGCCATTCGTCCACCAACGCCAGTATGGTGTCGGGATGGTCCAGGGCCATCGACAATAACAGGCGCGCGCGCTCATTAACCTGACGTTGCAATTCGGCCTCGAGACGTTGCGCCTGCGATAAATAATCGGCCACCGCGGCGGCCGAGGTCGCCATGCCGTCCTGGTATCCTTCCCGGAATCCCCGCTGGCGGAACTGTTCGGCTTCGGCCTGCGCCTGTTTAACCATGTTGCGCGTCTGACGGCGCGCTTCGCTGATGATATCAAGCGCCTCGCGCTGTCGCGCCAACTGCCGGCGTTTGATCAATACGCCGCCCAAAATCGGCGGCATCCGGCGTAGCGGAATGTTTTTCGGCATGTTGTAAAGCCAGTTTTATCAGGAGCCGGCTTGGGACAGGCTTGGGTTCACCGCCGCTTTCCCGGTCCAGCTCGGGTGAAAATAACAGGGAAATGCGCTGCCGGATGGCTAACGGCAATTGTTCGCCGAACGCCAGCAGTTCGCCCCTTCCCCACGCAATCAAGGTTGCCGGCATGACCGGCGCGTCGCCGACGGCTAAAGAATCGACAATCGCCAACCCGGCAAATTGCCGCACCCAGGGCGGCAGCAGCAATAACCGCCCCTGCCGGGCGAGGGATGCCCGGTGTCGTTGGGCGGCTATCAGCAATGCCGCCTGCGGCAACCGACGCCAATGGCGGATAAACAACGCCGTGGGGCCGTCAACGGCGCAAGGCGGACAATCCACCGACCAATCATGCGCCTGGATAATCATGCCGTTGACTATCGAGCGCGCCCTGGCGCCGCTCAACGCCGGCGGCAGCGACAGGCGACGCGGATGCAGCCATGACAGCGGATCGTAAAGGATGCCATCAAGCGGCGCGATCGTCTGCATGACCGGCTGCCCCTTGCGTCAACGTCGGTTTTTTCCTGCGCCGGTACCATGCCAGGCCGGCGACGGCGGTCATCAGCGCCACGGCGGCTGGAATCAGATTAAAGAGGTGGCGGGAGCCGCCTTCCTGGATCTGCACCGGCCCGTAATGCTGCAGCGGCGTCTGCTTGGAAAGCACCACGGAAATGTTGTCATAATCGACCTGGTTGAAGCTGTTTTTCAGAAACCGCTTGATATCGCTTATCATCAGGGTGGAGTCCACGTCGCTTTGGTAGGTCACAAGCGTTGATATGTGCATCGGCGACGGCGCCCTGCCGGTATCGCCGGAGTCGATGTCATAGCTGACATGCACCCGGGCCGACAGCACGCCGTCCATGGTTTGCAGAGACTGTTCCAGGCGTTGTTCAATAGCCGAATACAGGCGCGCCTTTTCCGCCCGCGGCGACGACACCAGCGAATCGCTGGGGAATAGCCGGGATATTTCCATACGCGGCTGCGACGGCAGATCATGCACCCTCAGCAGCTCCACCGCCGCCGGAATATCGACTTTGCGCACGCCGACGCTATAGCCGGTCTTGCCTTTATCGGCTTTGGTCGCCTGGATATTATTGCGCTGCAAGGTGGCGATCACCTCATTGGCCTGCTGCTGGTCCAGCCCTTTGAGCAACGGCTCGTCATTGCAGGCGGTCAGGGAAAGCGCCAGCAGGGCGGCGCATAAAATCGACCGCAACATCATTGTCCGCTTAACAGGGAGCGAACGGTATTCAGGGCCATGGCGGTCACTTTCGACGCAAAGGCGGTGGTAAGCTCAGTCTCGGCCGCAATTTGTTTGTAATTCAATAAAGTGATTTCACTGTGGATATTTTTGAAACTCTTCTCCTTCAGTTGTTCAAGCTCTGTCATATTCACTACCGCACCCGCCAGCGCGTCTTTGATAGATAACGCCTTATCATCAGCCCTATTTAAAAGAGAGGCGGATGATCCGACCACCTTGCTAATTTCAGACATATTCTTCCTCATAAAAATTGAGATCAGTAGATTAGCGATTATAATAATGCCAACAAAATCATTATGTCGTGAAAATGGCATCGTCATGAAGCACCCTTGATCGCATTGCCCCCATTCACGCATAACTTATTATTGAGCAATCAATTACAAAATCATGACCTGATCGAATCAATTATCTTGGTATTGGTAGATTTGGTCGAATCCATATCGCTCGTTATGGTGCCGATTAATAATTCTTTATTACCCAGCGCCTCCTTGAAAAGCAAAAGTTCTCTTTCACCCGCGCCATCTGCATACATAGCGACCCTGGCACTATCAACCAACGCCGCTTGGTCTGTAACGCGAGTTTTTGATTCATCATTTATGATTTTACTATAAAAATTTACCGTAGTCATACTATCTCCTAATTTATACTCGGAAAATACCAATGTCCGGGGGTCATTTTGACATAACCATCATGGCCATATTTAAATGATTTCCCCTTAAGCCACTCGTCTTTTAACTCAATGGCAAATTGAACATAATTTCCATTCCATTGCCGATCGTATTCTTCGACAAAAAAACGGATTCTTTGACGCTCGCCATCATTGATGGTCCCATTAATAACAAACGTGACGCTATCCTGGTTATCAATTCTGGTATAATTTACCGCGAGTTTCTTTATGCCCTCTTCTGCTTGCGCGGCGACGATATCATCGTCGACCTCGCTAAAACGAATATCTTCGGCATAGGGCAACTGTTGCATAAGCCCCCGCCTGATGTCTTCGCGCTGTGCTTCGTTAAGTTGGCCGCGCTGCCGGCTGACCATCAACAACGGTTCGGTGGGATGCTCGAACTGGAGCTTATGGAGATTCAGCTTGGGATAATTGTGCGACAGCCAGTGTTCGATGCGCTGTTTTTCGTCCTGATGGCTATTAATCTTTATCGATTGCGATGATTTCAACCGTACCAGGGATTGGCGGCCCCAGGCGGCATCGCGTTCGTTATCCGCCAAAACATAAAGCACGCCATCGCGGCCGGGGAACATGCGGTATTTCCCCGGTTCGTCACCGAGTTGTTGCGTCAAGGCAACAATTTCACGCTGCCGCGCATCCGTGGAATTTAATAATGACATCATCAAGGCGGCACACACAATAGCGGCCACGGCGGCAAAAACCCACTTCGCGCGCCCGGCGGCCTTCGGCTTTACCGGGGCGGCGGGCGTGACCTGCTGATAGTTCAACACCTCATGCGTCCAGTTTTCATCCGCGGACCTTACCACCAGCGCCAGCGCGCCGAGGATTATCGGCTGGTTGGACACCAGTGGCACATCTTCGGCGCCACTGTCATCCAGCCTGCGCAACAGGACGCCGTGGTCCGGAGTGGCGGCGCAGATGAGTTCAAAATTGACCCCTCCCCCTTCGGCGGGAATCAACACGCAGTCGGCGGGAAAGGAGGGGAATGCGCCCTCGCTTTCCAGTTGGTCGCAATCAGCCGAGATAAATAGCGTTTTTCCAACCGATAACGGATATTCACAGCCTTTCAAAATACCATTGAGCAGTCTGACAATGGCTACCCTATCCGGGCGGTCGGTTTTGCCTTGTTCTGTTTGCATGGTAAATATTCTTCGTGCTTAGTGATAGTAATATTTAAGAGTATATCGCTCGGGGGCCGGTCACTTCATGATGGAAACATGATTAATTATCCATCGAATATGAAATAATCAATCATTAGCTAACGAACAAAACAATTTACTTATTTCCCTCGACGCATTTCAAGCATAGGCTTTTTGGCTTGGCCATCACATCGTAATGATGTATGGCATCAATATCCGCGAAAATAGCCTATTTTTTATGGCCACGTTTAATTGTCAATCTATTAAATTTTGCTGACCTGTTGCGCGTTAAGCGCCTCGACGACGAGGCAGAACAGATCGTCAACCGTTTGCATCGATAGCATCGCATTTTTTTTAAGTTCCACGCCGAAGGTTTCCGCCAGGCCAATCTCAATTTCCATAAGATCAAGGGAATCAACGTAAAGCTCTTCCGCCAGATTAAGATGGCCGTTAATCTCGGCCTCTTCGCGACCCAGGCGGTAAGCCAGCATGCTGTACAACTCACGCTGAATCAGTTCACTATTATCGTAATCGGTGATGTTGCAAATGGTTTTACTTGTCATCGGTGGTTTCTCCCTCCTGATTAACGTTCAGCACTTCGGCTTAGTCCGCCTGGCGGCGCCAAGATGCTTCCGGAATACGTACTCTTGAGCCATCCTTCGTCATGGTTGAGGTTGAGGCCGGGACAGTTTCCAATAGCCTCAACGTCGCGTCGGCCACTGCTCTTACGGCGGAAGTGAACTTCGTCGTTTTTTCATCCGGCGCTTTATCCACCCTGTCGGTGTTAGGTATTCCAGCTTTAACTTGCGACATTGGGCCTGCCGGCGGTGATAAGGATTCCAGCAACCGGTTCAGCTCGATCTCTACCTGTTCCCGCGCGGCATCACGGTTTGCTAAATTATGGGCCGACGTCTCATCAGGGATGGAGGAAATAAGCTCGTGAGCTTGAACTTTCCGGGCATTCAATGCCGGCTCCGGGATGGCGTTAAGAAATTCCATCATCGTGTTGGCCAATGAGCGGGCCCCGGAAATCAATGGATGGGTTTGCTCGGCGATCCGATCTCCCGGGACGGGAGAAACAATCGAGGGGCGCGCCGGTCGCACGGGTTGGGTTAACGTTGGCGCCGGGCTATTTGCTATATTGTTCTCTATCAACCGGGCCGTCTCCCGGACAAGTTTATCCGCTGATGGCAACCCTGGCTGTACCTGATAAACGGGTCTCAATTTTCTGCGCGCCTCGACCAGGGTGGCATTTAAAGAAGTGACCGCGGTAGGATGGCCGGTATTCGGCGTGATCTTTTTTAGTTTTGCCTTCGCGTCGAGCAGCACCTTAACCATATCAGGTTCGCTCGGTGATGAAGTGTGATGGTGCGTTTTCCAGGAAGGCGTGATTTGAGCAAGATTACCCTGCACTGGCGCGCGATGACCGATCAAGCCTGTGGTGATGTCGGCTTGGGTGGTTTTGGCATCTCCCTTGCCCAACGGCTCAGAATTATGCACTTGAGACACTCTTGTCATCGATGAGCCTACGCTATTGGCGGTATTGGGCGAAACCGGCCCATGAACACGGGCTTGATGCGGGCCACCAGCGGCGACATTTGTCTGATGAGTATCATTGTTTACGTTTCCACCCTTGTCACTCCCCGTTGCGGCGGCGGGGGGGAAATGAATGTTTGGCGCATAGGTATATACCGGCGCGTAGGTGGTTACCGGCGCATAGGTAAAACTGACCGGGGCTTTGGGCTGATTCGCCGAATTTCGGCGATCGTTTTCGGGGCCGGTTTTTTTATTGTGGAGAGGATCGCTATCCCCCGTCGCATCCGATTTCTGTTCATCATCGATCCGAGGTCGTGGTGGCAAGACCGGATATTGTTTAACATACTCATTATCAAGCAAATGCGGTAATTTCAACACCATTTCAACATCATGGAAGATCTTCTGCAGATCGGATACTTTATAATCCTCGATCCCGCTGCGAATATTCTGCATGCCACGATAGGCGTGTTCATTGATTAACTGTTGGGTTGTTTTTGCCGCCACCTCGTTTCTGTCGCGTCCCGTCTGTTGTATAATTAAGTTATCAATAAAGGGTCTGATTTTTTCTTTGATTAACCGGTCGCCCGGTTTCTCACCACTTTCACCTATGATTTCATTAAGTTTGCGGACAAGTTCAGTCTCCCATTTTTCGCGTTTTTCACACATGCCCTTTTTATCAATTTGATAGCTGCCAAAAACCGAATTATCGCCTAATCCATCCTTTATCATCAATTTAGTTAATTGATGCATGATGTTATCAAGCTCGGCGCGTTGTTGTTCGTTAGGTCCAAACTCCCTGGCAAGGTAATGGGCATTGGCAATATGCTCGAGGTGGCTTGCAACCAGAAGATTTCCCGCGTTTTTACTTAAATATGCCAATTTTTCTTTATGATTTCCGGCACAGGCATAAAGCGCGTTCAGCCTGTTCTGCCGGTACATCAAACTAAAATCACCGGGCTTGAAGTGAGTTTGACTCGGCGCGCTATCCTGGATGTGGCGCGTCTCCGGCCCCCCGTCCTCATTCAGGACATTTTCCCCATGCCAACTATATCGCCTGCCGCCGCGCGCAGCGGAAGGCACAGTCTTATTACCCAGGCTCGCGCGCCTGATCCCGGCGGGGATGTTGCTAACCCTAACCGGTATATGATTATTATTTTTGATTAAGCAATTTGCCGTGCCCGAAATGGGTACTGCATTGATGATAGGTTGACTTGGGGAAATAGTCATAATATTGCCTTATCCAGGTTAAGTTATTATGAAGAGCGAAGTATGTTCAATAACATATTCTTAATCGACGTTAAGAAAGCATCTAGCTCTTTTAACCTATTGTCCTGCTTACCCATCTCTGAGGTCAGCTTGGTCATCAATATCTGTACGGTATTTTTTAATTTGTCAGCCTGAGCATCAAAACCACTCTGCCAAGCCTGAAATTGGAATGAATTCATATCATTAAGCGCCGACTTCAGACCCTTTGCCATCTCGGTTAAAGGCGTGAGGTCCACCCTGACCCCCCATCCACCGCCCGCTAATTGCTGAACGCAATCAGCGCTCATCCCCCATTCCTGGGCCCACCTTTGCGCCTGCGCCTTGGTGGCGGTACCTGAGATAGGGAATAAAACCCCGTTCGACCCTGTTGCGTAGTGGCTTATCATCTTATTAAGCTCATCTATGACGGCCTGCTCATAATATAATGTTTGATTGCCGTTCTTATCCTCCCCCGTATGGAGATATTTGGACATTTCATTCATAAAGTTGCTAAAGGCACTGTAAAAATTGAAATAAGCCTGAACCCCGTTGTTATAAGTATTGTAATTATCTATAAAAGATTGCTGGACCACGCTCAGGTCGGGAAAAAAATTGAACGTTGGCGCGGATAACACCTTCCAAGACAAAGCACCGTTGATCTCTGATTTGAAACCATGCTTAAGCACTTCTGCTTCTTCCGTAGAATGGGCTGGCGGCAGTTTCAACGTTGGTGAATCCAACAATATATCTCCTTTTTGGTTTTTTAAAACCGCGCGGTTATGCTCAATGACCTTATCGTTCTGCTTGATAAATCTTTCAAGCTCGTCGCGCACCTCGGTATTATGCGTTAGGGTTAGACGTTGATATCCATCTAACCTATCGAGCGCGCGCCGCACATGTTCGAGGGTTTGATGCTGAGCGCGCCGATCGTTGTTTCCGTCAATATCATTTTCCGCCCCTTCAGAAGTAAAAATATATTGCATATCTGTTGAGGGCATGTCGGTTGATTTAACTTCCGCCTTAGTGGGCGTAGCCAAGAGCGGCGCAAATAAAGTGCGTGAAGTCGTAATTGATTCAGTCATGAGTGTGATCCTTTCGCCACGCGATAAGTCCGCGCGGCGTTAAAAATTAGCCGCTGATAATTTTACTGATAGTCTGTTGATGACCTGCCGCCGCGTCCGTCATACGTTGAATCAACGACTGGATCAAGGCTTCTACATCCGACACGTCGGATTTTTTACCATCGGATATGGAGGCGAAAGACTGCGCGCTACTTTCATCCACGCGTTGTTGCGCTTCATTGTTGGCGCGTTCCAATTGGCCCATGCCGCCGACAACAGGAGATACGGAATGCCCCAACCCGCTAATAAGATTGGCCTTGTTGCGCATGTCATTGGCTTGGTTACGCTTAACCTCAATATCTTGTTTAGCCGCTGCGATATCGGTTTTCATGTTCAAGGCAGCCTCTTCCAAATGCGCCTGATGGGCCTGCTGGGTCTGGGCGCCCGGGTTGGTTTGAGGTGTGTGAGGCGCTTGCATGACATTATTGTCAGGCCGCTGTGATGAAGCAGGGCCGAACTGGTTTGTTTTCGCGGTGGCGATGTTAAGGGCGTCCTGTTGCTTAGTAAGGTTAAATTCATCCTTCTTCAAGGTCGCATTATCAAGCTTGCTGGCTTTATTTTGCATCTTAAACGCGCTCGCCGTCCCGGCAAACTGGAATACGGCCGCAGCGGTATTACCCGCAAACATACTCTGGCCGGCTTTGATCATAGCATCCGCGCCGCTTTTTACCGCCTGATCCTGCAACCTGGCCATCGTGGCTACGTCCTGGCGTTTCGCCTGTTTAATATCGCCTAACAATATAATCATCGCGGTCATAAAATCAGCGAATATGGTCGATCTCGATTCGCCATTAGAGACATTGCCAACATTTTGTGCGTTGCGGGTATCAACACTGTCGGCCGTATTTGATGGCGCCAACAGCGGGGTGAGATTCACACCCGCTTTGCTTAATTTCTCCATGGTCTCGCTGGTGACTGGCGCGAGCAACGGGTTGGGCTTACGTAACACGATAGTCTGCGGTTCGTTTGCATTAACATGGACAATACCCAGCTTGTCCATCGCATTGGCAATGGGAATAGCCTCTGCCGTTATTTTTTGATCTTCATTGAAGATAGCCGGTAAACCTGATTTTATTGCTTCATTTGAAAAACTTGGGATATTGTTTGTTATAGTCATGGGACACTCCTATTAATTAGGCGGACGTTCTAGAGAAACTGAATAAATCAATGCGTGTTTGTTGGTAAGAATCCATTATTCTACTAACATTGGTTATAAGCATTTCATTTAATGACTGCCATTGATTGAATACTTCAGCTACCTGCGCAGCCATTATGTTAATTTGCCGACTTTCCTGTAAGGCTACATACAAGTCCGACTCTAATGTTTTGATTGAGCGTTGCACATTGCCCTGCACTCCCGTTCCAACGGCCTGAAAGGTTCCGTTGGTTACCTCTAAAACATTACTGGCCCGATTAAGGTTATTGACACGATTTAACACCTGCGCCCTGTCCATGGATATGGAGAATTTTTCCATTAGCCGGTTAAAATTTTTGCTGACCAGGGCGACTGATTGGCCAACCAGTTTTTTTAGCACCTCAGGAACCAGTTTTTGAATGGCATTACTCATCATTTTGCCAACGGAGGCGGCGGCGGATTTGCCCACCAGTACCGCGGCGATAATTAACGCCGCGGCAACCAAGGCGCCGACAATTGCCCCTACGGTGGCGGCGGTTTTAGCATCAACGCCCAAACCCTCCAGGACTTTGCTTATGGCCTTGCTTAGCGCATTGATAAGCGGGCCGATCACATTATCCATCAAGGGGCGCATTGCCTTTTCCATAAATGAGACACCGGTAATGGCCTTGCCTATCATATCTGCCGCCATAAGCGCCATCCCCACCGCGGCAAGCGCCAGGCTGGCGCCACCGGTGAAAACAGCGCCAACCACGCTGAGAAGCGTTAGAAGCCCGCCCAGTATTTTGCCCACGCAGCCCATAGCTTTATTGAGGGCCGCGGCCTTTTGCAATTCCGCGGCGTGCTCATCTGCTTTCTTTTCCATCAAAGCCTGCTGTTGTTTCTGCATGCTTTGGACTTTTTTGCTTTGATCCTTGAATTTTTGCAGGGTATTGGCATCTCCTAGTTTAAGAAAGGCCAATGTCAATTCCAGCAATCGAACCATGATGTTTTTTAAAGGTTCGGGCGTCAACGAAGGCGCGTTGGGCTTACTGCTTTTCGAATAGATCTCATCGAGCTTTTCGATGCTATCCCAGGCGGCGTTATAAGAGGCATTCGCCTTATTTTGCGCTTGCTCAAATTTCCCCTGCGCCTGGTTCACCTCACCCTCAGCGTCGGCAACGGCCTGCAGCGCCGCGGCGTAACCCTCATCATCCGGTGCTAATAGCGTCAATGCCGCTTTTGCCTGGTTCAGGGCGCGCTGTTTTTCCGTCAAATCATTTTCCGCGTGTTGCAGCGCTTCTATATCCGCTTCGGCGATCGCCATCGCGGTCTGACTGGCCTCCAGCGCCTGCCGGTATTCGGCCTCCAAGGACGTACTGAATTGTGTTGAAGCCGTATGTTTCGCCAGCGCCAGCTCCAGGCGTTGCTGCAACTTACCTAAAGATAGCCCCGTCATTAAATCCAAGGCGCGGTGCAATAATTCTTGCAATGCAATCAGGCCGGTAAATTGTTTTTGCTCAGCACCCAGAATGTTGGGCATTACACTATTTGCCTGGTGTAATTGTCCGGGGGCTGCATTCGATTCATCAGCGCCAGCCTTGATAATTGATACCAGTTCCGCGGTTGCCTGCGCCGCCTGCTTGCTTAATAATAAACTGCTATCTTTTGAAAAAGAGGCACTCATATTAGTTGGTGTGACAGACTGTTGATTTTGAGGGTTTTCATAAATATTATTACTTCCAGGATTCGTCATACTAATGCTATCGAAAGATTGCGTCATGTCGTTTCCTCTTTTTTTGTAGCAGTCGCTTGCTCATCCACCGGTGTTTTTAACGTATCTAAATATACTCCGGCACGATTTTTTAAATTTTCATCTTTGCTCTGCTCTACCACCAATTCAAAACATTGCCTGGCTTTATTGGCTTTCTTTAGCAAAAGTTGACATTGTCCGCTAAAAAAAACCGGTCGGTAATCATTTTTTGCCAAGGAGAAAGCCACTGCATAGATATCCGCCGCCTTCTGATATTCTTTTTTTAACTGATATACTGCGCCTAGCCCCAAATAATAATCCGGGTTATAAAAATCATAGATGCAGAGGAACCTAAAAAATGTAGCCGCTTCATCTAACTGCCCCTTATTGTAAAAATTATACGCATGGGCATATACCCCTTCCATAAGGTCAGACGGAATATCATGTATATCTTTTAAGGTCATGCCGCTATTTACCGCATTCCAAAGAAGTTCTGCGATTTTATCTTCACTTACGTCATTAACAATACTCATATATTACTCCTGAATATGTCACCGGCAATGATGGTGACTTGATTGAAACATTAAGGGGATGGAAAAACTTTCATTTTTCGCTTAATAAATTATGACAGGGAACAGAGGGGAATTTAGCGCTAAAGGCCTCTAATCCACTACCTCAAGAATGCGTTAACCCTCTGTCTCCAATGCCTTTTTTACTTACGGTCACGCCAAAGTGTCGTTATGCCGTTTTCTTTTTCCGGTTCTTCCCGCACGGGAACGGGGTCAAGATGCTCGGAAGCAACATTTTCCTGTCCCTGACTTGCGGTGATCACCTCATCTCGCCAAGCATTCTCAACTTCTTTTAGCCAAATAAGAATATCGATAAATTTCTCGAAATCTTCGGGGTGAACATATGAATACAACTTATTACTCTTATAAATCTTCCTTGCAAGCTTGATGTCCGTCACCACCGGTACGCCGATTTTCTCCGCATAGGCGCGCACCGCCAATGCCCGCTGATTGGACTCCTTGATCGAAATAAATGGCGCCGGCACTACATCCGGATCGTAATACACGCCGATGGCGATATGCGTCGGGTTAACCAGGATAAACTGGGAGTCCTTGATATTGGCTTTGGCTTGCTCCGAAAGGATTTCCCGGTGCAATTGCCGGCGGCGATGCTTCATTTCCGGATTCCCCTCCTGCTCCTTGTACTCGCGTTTGACCTCGTGCTTTTCCATTTTTAATTCTTTGATATGCAAGAAATAGTCCGCAAGCGCATCCAGTATCGACACCAGGATGATGCACAGCAGGCAGGTGATAACCAGCGACAGCAGCAGTTCCCGCCAGATATTAATCATGTTGCCCACGTTGCCGTGCAACTGGGCAAAGATCAGCAGCTTATTGTTTTGCCAGAAGATAATGGCCGCCACGATAAAACAGCCGAGATGCAGCACGGCTTTTATGCCGTCCTTGATAGTCCTGATGCTGAAGATTTTTTTAAACCCTTTGGCGGGGTTTAACGCGCCGAAATTGATTTTCAGCGCCCCGGTGGCCAGCATAAACCCGGTTTGCAGCAGGGTGGGCAACGCGGACGCCAGCAGGCAAACCAGCACGATGGGCAAGGATATTTTCAGCCCCAGCAGCAGGATGGCGGTGCTGTAGGCCTTGATATCCATCTGGAAGTTGCCGGCAATGATATTGCGGTAGGCCTCAAGCAGCGGCGCCAGCGTACTGGACTTGGTGAGCATGATGATTCCGCACAGCAGCAGGCAGGCGATAATCAACTCGCGACATTTGAAGGTCTGGCCTTTTTTCGCCGCGTCTTTTAGCTTTTTCGGCGTTGGTTTTTCCGTTTTGTTTGACATGTTTAATCAGGCTTCAACCCTATATCCAGCGCGCCGGGCTGGGGCGCCAGCGCTTTGAAGGCGTCGGGTAAATAGGGTGAGAAATAAAGAATCAGCACCACAAACGCGATCAGGCTTTTTATCGTCAATGAAATGGAAAAGGCGTTCATTTGCGGCGCAAAGCGCGACAGCAGACCCAAAATCACTTCCGATAACAGCAGACAGACCAGTACCGGGCTTGCCAATACCATGATCCGGGCCATCATTTGGCCCACGACGCCCAGCAACGGCTTAAGCGCCGGCGAGCAGGTTTGCAGCGGATCGCAAAGCTGGTAGCTTTGTTGGAATGTCTCCATCATCAGCAGCATTCCGCCACCGGCCAGAAACAGGGCGCCGGCAAATAAGTTAAAGAGATTGGCCAGTTCCGAGGTATCCACCCCGCTCATGGGATCAAAGGTGCTGCTAACGGTGGCCCCGCGTTGATGGTCGATAACACAGCCGATGCCGTGCATAATCCAGAACGGCAGGGCAAACAGGATGCCCAAGACCAAGCCAATCATCAGTTCCTGGCCCAGCACGCCCCAGAAATTGATGTCCGCCACCGGCAACCGTTCGAGGGAATAAGGCCATAGTGAGGCGCCGATAAAAATCGCCACCGGCAGGCGGATATTGGCGCTGACGATATTGCTGCTCAAAAAAGGCAGTAATAGAAAGACCGGCATAATCCTGGCGGAGGTTAAAATCATCACCTGGAGCCAATGCTGGAAATCAAGCCATGTGGAAAAATCCGTCATAGGCTACCGGCTCAACGCCATTCTGATCACTTCCTGGCCAAAACCAAGCAGTGTTTCGCCATACCAGCCTGACAAAATAAAAAGACATAATGTAACCGACATCAGCTTGATGCCGAATGGCAATGTCTGTTCCTGTAATTGTAAAACGGTTTGTAATAACCCGACCATTAACCCTACCACCGTTGCCACCAGTACCGGCCCCGCGGAGAGAATGAGTACCAGGTACAAGGCTTTATTACCCGCAAATACTACGTCATTCATTTTTATGCCCTATTAATACTTTTTCAGGTGGCAAGATCGATATATTGCAAAATCAGTCCCTTGGAAAGTAATGTCCAGCCATCAAGCACCACAAAAAGAATGAGCTTAATAGGTACGGATATGGTTATGGGGCTCATCATCATCATACCTAATGAGAGCAAAATACTGGAAATCAGCAGGTCCACCACCACAAATGGCAAATACAGATAAAAACCGATTTTAAAGGCATTTTTGATTTCACTTAACGCGTAGGCCGGCAGCAGGGCCAACATGGATGGCGTTGCCTGTTCTTGCTCATACGCATGATCGTTGCTCTGCCGGGACTGCGCTTTTTCGAAAAACGCCGCCAGGTCGGGATCGGCGTACTTTTGCAAATACGCTTTATAGCCGCTCATGCCGTTTTCAACAAAATCAACCACGGTTTCCACGCTTGTGAACTGAACGTTATCCTCGGTGAAGGCGTTATGGGCGTCCCGCGCCACCGGTGCCATAACAAACATGGCCAATATCAGGGCCACCCCGTTCAGGGTCATATTCGAAGGCACCTGTTGCAGCCCCAAGGCATTACGCACGATGACGAATACTATGGAAAATTTAACGTAACAGGTGCCTGCGGCAATTAAAAACGGCAATAACGACAGGAACGATAGTGTGGCGATGATCCCAATTTCATTAGGCATGGGAATCATCCGGATAAAGTTCCATTATTTCGACCCCCAGGCGATCTTCCAATTGCACTAATTCGCCGCGCGCCAGCAGATGGCCGTTGCTTCTCAGCTCAATATTTTGCTCGCAGGCAGGGTCCAGCCCCAGAACCTTGCCGGCGAAGAATGCCTGTACCTCGCCGATCGACAGGAAGCGGCGCTGTAAAATAAACTCAACGTTTAACGGCAGCGCGGCCATGGCCTCCGGCAGGGGCGCGCTGTCCATTGAGGGCTGATGGTCGTCCATGGGCTGACGGTATTCGTCATAACCTCCTTCATGGCCTTCGTCCTGGACTTCTTCATGGTTTTCATCAATCATTATCATTTCCTCTTGTTGGCAAAAATGTCCCATCCGTTTACCCTGGCATGTCACACGGCGCGTGCGTGTGGTAATCAGCACGATATCGCCAACGGCCACCTCGCCCGCTATCGCCGCCGGCAGCCGGCTGACGCCCAGGATAAACGCCAGGGTAAGCGGCACGCCCCGCAGGCGATGACCGCCTTGCATCGGCGGCATAGCCCGGCGGGGAGCGATTGCCTTGATCCAGAGCGCACACTCCCGGGCGCTGACCCTTGGCATAGGCGCGTCGCGGCCTTCGATCGGCGCCACGGATTCCTGCGCCTGTAAACGCCTGTAGTCCAGCGCGCCGTCGGCAAAGGTCAGGGGCCGGGGCATGGCGTTAAACAACGCCATGATTTGCCGGTCATCGCAGGCCGACGCCGCCATGGCGGCCAGCTCCGGCGCGGTCTGCGCCAGCCATTCACGCGGATCCAGCAGCGCCTGCCACTCGCCGTCATCGGCGTTTACCCTTATCAGCGGCCCCAGCGACGGGGGGAAGCCCAGCCCGGCGGCGACGCCGCGGGCGCGCCACCCCGCCAGCACCGGGTGCCAGGCCGCTTGCGCCTTTGGCAGCCTGCGCAGCGCAAATTTGCTCACTCTTCATCCTCCTGCGGGGGATCCTGATTTGGCTGTTGTCCGCGTTGCTCATCGCCGGCGGGCAATAACCGGTAGCCTTCCGGCATGTGATGGTTGGTCATTTGCCTGAGCACTTCCTGGCTCGAGGGCAGCAACGTCACGCTTTGTCCGGCCGCAACCTGGACACGATGATTGCCCGGCACCGAATTAAAGGCGTAGGTCAAGGTGCGGCCGGTGTTTGCGCCCGGTTGCTGCTGCGCCGGGGGGGCCTCATGGCCGGGATTTGCCTGCCGATTGAATGCCTGCTGCCCGGCCCGCGCCTCATTGGCCTGATAATCCGCCTGGGCGGCCATGCCCGGGGCGACGCCGGAAGCCAGTTCGGTCAAGATGCGCGCATCGGCGGCCGTACCCGATGTTCCCTCGATTTCGGTGCCGTGGGCGGCGGATCCGCCGTCGGACGCGGGTGATGTATTCCCGTCCTCCAGGGCCGCCGGCATCGGTGTGGCCATGGCGCGCATTCCCTCGCCGCGCTGGGCGCCGTGTTTATTTTCCCCAGCGAACGCGGCAAACGGATCCTGGTCCAGATCCGACAGTATTTGGCTTTCGCCGGCGGGAAGGGGTGATGGCGGCACAAGCAGCGTTGCTGGTGAGAGCAGCATAGGGGCAAGCACCTGGCGCGTATTGAACGCGGCGGGTTTAAGGCTATGTGCATCCGCTCCCCGCCCCATCGGCGTGCGCGCCGTGGTTTTCGCCGCCGACAAAAAACCCTTGTCGGCCAAGGCATGCTCAGTGTGCGCAATCGTGCCCGGGAAGACGGCGCCCGGCGGATGCTCGGCGGATATTGGCCGTTGCTTACGGCGCAGTTTCTTATCCACGGATTCATCCAGGGATATTTGCTGCTTGCGGGCAATGTCCCGGATACTTTCCACTTGGCTGCCCGCCGGGTAATGATGGCGACTGCCCAGGTTAGTTATGGCGACCATGTTATTATCTCCTGCGTTTCATTTTCATCCTGACGTAAACCGGCAAGCCTGAGCGCTTTTTTCTGCTTTTCGGCCCATGTCTGGTACTTTTCGTGTTTACGCTGCCAATGCAGCTTTTCCGCCTTGAGGGCGGCTATCTGCCGCGAGAATTCCCCACGTTCCTGCAGCAGCTTATGCTGCTGTACTTCCAGTTCTTTTATTTTCTGCCGGAAAACCGCGATACGGTGCTGGCATACATAAATCCGCGCTTTGTCCAGCATGCCGCTGGGGCGTTCCTGTTCAATCATCTGCCGCAGGCCGGTTTTTTGCCGGTCCAGCGCGCTGGACCGGGCCTCGTTTTCCGCCAGTTGGCGCTCGGTGGTGATGCGCCGCATATCACAACGCCGCAGGCTGGCGTCGCAGCGGCCGATCAATGTCTTGATATTACGCAACGACGTCATGCATCATCCGCAGGGTGGTGGCGTAATCGGTGCTTTCCCGCGTGGACTGGCGCAGCAATGCCATCAGCGCCTGGCGTTTACTCATGGCGCGGTCGTTTTCAGCGTTCTCGCCGGGCCGGTATTCGCCCATATCGAGAAATATCTGCAGTTCCTCAAGCCGGGCCATCAGGCGTCGCACCTCGCCGGCAAGGGTCTGGTGCCGCTCATCGGTAACCTGGCCGGCGACCCGGCTGATGCTGCGCAATATATCGATGGCGGGATAATGATTTTGCGCCGCCAGCTTGCGGCTCAGGTAAAAATGGCCGTCCAGGATGGAGCGGATTTCATCGGCAATCGGATCCGGCTCGTCGTCGCTTTCCAGCAATATGGTATAAAACGCGGTTATGCTGCCATGACGGGTATTCCCCGGCCGTTCAAGAATGCGCGGCATGGCGTCGAATACCGAGGCCGGGTAGCCGCGCCTGGCCGGCGGTTCCCCGGAGGCCAGGGCCACATCCCGCAAGGCGCGCGCATAGCGGGTGATGGAGTCTAAAAACAGCACCACTTTTTTGCCGCGATCGCGAAAATATTCCGCCACCGTGGTGGCCGCCCGGGCCGCATTGCAGCGATCGAGCGAGGAGAAATCCGAGGTGGCGTATACCAGCACGCATTTATCCTGCCGGCCGGAGCGGCGCAGGGACTCGGTGAATTCCGTGACTTCACGCCCGCGCTCCCCAATCAGCCCGATAACAAACACATCCGCCTCCGACCGGTCGATCAGCATATGCATCAGCACCGTTTTGCCGCACCCCGCCGAGGCGAATATGCCGACCCGCTGCCCGGTGCCGCAGGTCAGCAGGCCGTCGATGGCCCGGATGCCGGAAACAAAGGGCGCGTCGATAACGGCGCGGTCCAGATAAGGCGGCGCGTCGATATCGATGGGCCGGTTTTCCGGCTGGGGGCCGGGCGCCGGGGCATGCAGCCGTTCGACAACATTCCCCATGGGATCGATGACCGCGCCCAGAAGATGCATGCCGACGGTGATGCCCAACTGGGCGCCGGTGGGATGCAACACCACATCCCGGCACAAACCGCGGCCGTGGCCTATCAGGCTTAGCACCGTGCGATCCCCCTGGAAGCCCAGTACCTGGGCACGGGCCACCACCTCGGCCGTGCGCCAGTCGCGGCGCACTTCGCACATCTCGCCCACCGCCACACCCGGCAACTCGGCCTCGATAATCGGCCCCGCCAAGCGCAGAGGCCGGGCCTGGCGCCGCAGCAGCCTCATCCGGACGGTCATTAATGCATAACCTCGATGATTCGCTCCAGGCGCTCAAAATAGCCGCTCAGGGCCTCGGCGAATTTTTGCGCGCTTTGCAGGCAGTCCGGATGTAATAATGCTTTAAACTCAAGATGGCCCTCGTTTTCATTAAATGAAAATTGCTGGCCGCGGATAAAAGCGGCGCCGTCCATGTGTTCTTTCAACAGTGAAAACGCGCATTGCCGCAAGGCCGTCTCATTGTATTCGGCGACGCGCGACCATAACCAGATATCCTCTTCCTGGCAGCTGATATAAATGCTTGGCAAATCATTAAAATCAAGCGCAATTGTAGAATGGCTATCAAAATTATCCAACAGATTTGGATCACAGCCACTTTCCAATAAGGCTTCACGCACTAAAGCGGCGATATCAACATACATGCTTCATACTCCAGTTAATTAGATAGTTTTGATAACATTTACATTCACAGCTTCAGTCAATTCCCCAAAGGACATGACCTCTAAATCGCGAAAACGCGATTCGATGAGTTTTTTGACGAAGCGTCTTATATCCACCGAGGTTAATAAAACCATATCTTTTTGGGCAATCAATATGCTTTCTAAACCTACGGTAAACAAATCCATTAATTCATCCGATACTGCCGGTTCCAGATGGAGAAACGCACCGGATGAGGTATTCCTGACACCGCCGCGAATCGTTTCCTCAACCTCCGCGGAGAGAATGATTACTCTTAGCTCATTATTAATAGAAAATTTATGGCAGATATAGCGCGCCAGCGATCCCCTGATATGCTCAACCAGGGTAATCACGTCTTTTTCCCTGGGCGCCCATAGCGCCAGCGACTCCATGATGAGCTTCATGTTGCGGGTGGAGATACGCTCCGTTAGCAGGCGCTGCAATACTTCGGCAATACGCTGCACCGTGGCGTGGCGCAAAACTTCCTTCAGCAGGTCGGGATATTTATTCTCCATCAGGTCCAGCATATGCTTGGTTTCCTGGACGCCGAGGAATTCGTTCACATGGTGGGTCATCAGCACCGAAAAACAGTGATAGAGTTCATCCACCGCGGAGCGCAGCTGATAGCCTAATTGCAGCATCGATTCCCGCGCCTCGCGATGCACCCAGAGACAGTCCTTCTCCACGCGCATGTCGATATCGAGCTGATGGATTTCATCGTTCGCATTGACCACCCGTAGATAATCAAAGTGAAGGGTGAAAGCCTCGGCGCGGATCTCGTTGACCAATACCATTACGGTTTGCTCGTCGACATTTTCCGTGGCGCGGAGTATCAGCTCCGGCAGCTTGACGCCATAATCGACAAAAAACTGACTGCGCAGGCGCTCGGCGACCCGTTCTTTTTCTAATAAATCGTGATTGGAACGCGACATCACCAGGATCAACGCCACGGTTTCGGATGCCACGCGATCGATGTCCTCGATAATGCTTAACCGGCTGTCCAGCCCGTTCTCCGGCGCGGATTCCTCAGGATTAAACTCCGCGCCGCGGGAACCGGCGGCCGCGGTTTCCGCCCTGCGCTGTTTGCGATGGCGGAAATAAAACACGCTGGCCAGCGCGCCGGCCAGCAGTACGAACACCGGCAAGGGGAAACCGGGCAGCAGACCGATTGACAGCGCCAGAAACGCGGTAATCATCAGCGCAAACGGGTTGCCCATCATCTGTTCTATAATGGTGCGGCCCATATTGTCGCCATCGCCATTGACTCGCGTGACGATAAGCCCGGCGCTGATGGAGATAAGCAAGGCGGGGATTTGGCCGACCAATCCGTCGCCGATGGTCAGCATGGTGTAGGTATCCAGCGCCGTGGACATATCCATTTTATGCTGGCTCATGCCTACCGCCATGCCGCCGATCAGGTTGACGAACGTCACCAGGATACTGGCGATGGCGTCGCCCTTGATAAACTTCATCGCGCCGTCGAACGAGCCGTACAGCTGGCTTTCCCGTTCCAGGACGCTGCGCCGCTGGCGCGCGCCGTCGGCATCGATCATGCCGGCCTTCAGGTCGCCGTCGATGCTCATCTGCTTGCCGGGCATGCCGTCAAGGGAGAAACGGGCGGCCACTTCCGCCACGCGTTCCGACCCTTTGGTGATGACGATAAACTGCACCACGGTGACGATGGCGAAGATAACAAATCCCACCACCAGGTTGTCGCCGATGACAAACTGGCCGAAGGAGGCGATGATTTCGCCGGCGTCGGCGTCTGTCAGGATAAGCCTGGCGGTACTGATGGTCAGCGCCAGGCGGAATAGCGTGGTTATCAGCAGCACCGAGGGGAAGGTGGAAAAACTCAGGATGCGGTCGATGTAGAACGCGCCCATAAACACCAGCACGGCGATAACGATATTCAAGCCGATAAGAAAATCCAGTAAATATGTCGGTAAAGGAATAATCAACATACTGATGATCATGATCACCAGCGCCAGGATAAGCAGCTCCGGACGGGAATGTATATTATTCAGAAATTTTGTAAACACGTCGTTATCCCATACATAGACGGTTAAATTATACCGTCATTATCGATTCATTCGGCTTGCAATCACTTCACGTTTATAAGCCAGGCCGGCGAGGCATTCCAATTCTCTAAACATGCGCCGGGCCGAATCCGCACAAAAAAATAATTCAAGAGGCAACTCTTTGCATAGGCGAAACAGCTGTTGAAGAATAGCCGATCGCTCGTGGTGATCCAGCAATAAAAATGACGATCCCATTAGATGGTGAAGGTGTTCATCTATATCTTCAGGGAATTGCAGCAGCAAGAATAAAAATATCAGCCAATCCTGCTCGCTTTTATTTAAACCAACAATCAATTTATTTGATAATAGTTTTTTCATAAACAGATCGTCCCCCGAGCGAATTAGCCTGAGCTGGCACAATTTGCCGATGAAATCACCATATACCGATGGCGAGCTTGGGGTAACCGCATAGACGTCGGCCATCAGGGCGGCCTCGATAAACGCCGTTATCACGCTGCGATACCGATGGCCATAACAGGCGATCCACTCCTGATAATCCTCAAGCGCCCGGCGATCCTGCTGTAAAAACAGCCGGTAGCTGCCGCGCAGCATCGCCGGATTCAATTCCAGATGGGCCTGCCCGAACAGCCTGGCCTTAAGCGCGCAGTTTATGCCGGCGTTGAGCAGCCGCGAGTCGGCCTGCGCCTCGACGTCGGCCAGCAGCTCGGAAAGCGCCTTTCCCACCGTTTCATCAAGCCTGCGGCGGCGCAACAGCTCGCGCAGCACCATCACCAAATCACTGTCATCGGGGAACAGGGAGCGCGCATACTGCAAAAACAGATTTTTCTGGAACAGATTGCCGTCTTTAAGCATGCGCAGCAGCTGATCCACCTTGGGGACCACATCGTCGTCGAGGATGCGGGCAAAATTCATCTCCGTATCCCGCTCGTATTTTTCGTACTGACGCCGGCTGGCAAACTGGGCGGCCGCGGACGACGCGCTCTTGCCCGATTGCTCAGCAAGCTTGACCAGGCTGGCGGCGCTGCGTTTTATCTTGACCTTGGCGGACGCATCCTGCCCGGGCTGCCTGCCGGACACCTTGGCGTCCGGCAGGCTGAACAGGGTGGCGTTACCGATGCCGCCGGTGGCGTTTATCGCCATTTTTGGCTGTCCAGCAGGTTGCGCGACCAGTCGGGCAACGGTTCGGACCGGCGCCCCGCAATCAGGCTGTCCGCCACATTGCTGGCATCGGTTTGCAGGGGCTCGGTGATTTCCCGCGGCTCTATCAGGAATATACGCACCAGATTCGACTGGGTATTCTGTTTGAAACTGAACAGGCCGCCGATAAGGGGGATGCTGCCCAACACCGGTATCCTGCCCTCCCGGCCTGAGACTTCGTCGCGCGTATAACCGCCTATCAGCAGGCTTTTGCCCTGGGGAACCCGGGCCACGGTGCTGATATTGGTGCGTCCGACCTTGGGCAGGATATTTTCCCCGGACACCGTGCTTTCATTGAGTTCGTTGCCGTCCTCGATATTCAGCACCATTTCAATTTGGCCGTCGGCGGTAAAGCGCGGCAGGACGTTGACCATGGTGCCGTAGGTGACGTGCTGCAGCTCGACGTTGCGCTCGCCGATAAGCTGGGTGTAAAAGGTGCGGTTATTGTCAAAGATAGCCGGAATATTTTCCTGGGTCAGCACCACCGGGCGCGAGACGATATTGGCGCGGTTTTTCTGCGATAACGCCTGGATGGACGCGACAAAACGCGCGCCGTCCAGGGTGGAATAGGAGCCGCCGTTAAACGAAACGCCTAATTGGCTGCCGATATTGACGCTCCCCTGCCAGTTGACCCCCAGTTGATCCAGGTCGTCCCGATGGATATCGACAATCCAGAGGGAAAGTTCGACATGCCGCTTTGTCGTATCCAGCGCCGACACCAGATTGGTGATCAGCTGGACCTGCTTGGCGGTGCCCTTCACCAGCAGGCTGTTGGTATTGGGGTTGGCGATCACGTTAATCGGGCTTGATACCGATTCGGCGCGCAGCGCTTGCGCCAGGCTCGCCCGGGGCTGGTACACCGAGGCTCCCGCCCCGAGCGCCTCAAGATTGAACTCGGGCATCTTCGGCGCCGGCATGGCGTCCGGCATAAGGGAGTGTACCGCTGGGTTTGATGTTTTGGTGCCGCCCTTGAGCAGCGCGTTTATGACCGTGGCCACGCCGGGGATGGTGATTTTTTCCCCCCGCTGTTCATAGACCCGGTCGGTGACGAAGGTGTTGCTTAAGTGGATGACCGCCGTTTTTTCATCGCCGGACCCGATGCCGGTAGCGGACTGCTCATCCATGTTTTTGGCGGTATTCATCACCAGATCGACATAAAAAGGCGGTCCGGAAATGTAAAACGTGCCGCTGTTGTCATCGCCGCGCAGCGGATAGCGGCTATCGAGCAGCTTGGATTTGCGCAGGAAATTATCCAGCGCGGTAAAAGAGGTATTGTTGAGCGACATCATTGAGTTGCGCATTTCGCCGGCGTCGTAGACGTAGATCGCCTGGCCGTCGTGATACCAAATCAGGCCGAGCTGTTGCGAGATTTTCTCCAGCAGATCCTGCGGATTGCTGAAGTCGAATTCGCCGCTGATTTGTTTGCGCGCCGCCAGCTTGCTGACGATGACCGGTTTGCCCAGACGCGACGACAGCGCGTCGAAAAACATCTTTAAGCCGTCTTTGTTGGCAACGTAACCTTCGGCGGCGGTATTAGCGCCGGTGAGGGGATTGGCCTGCGCCAGCAGAGGGACCATCCCGCCGAGCAGACACCAGAAAATCAGGCTTTGCTGCATAAATTTTTGCGATTTCATTTTTCCAGTTTCTTGTTGATGATGTTCCACAATCCCCGGGGGGAAACGCCAAAGGCATCCCTGATATCATTGGATAAATGAGAGGAAGACGCGTAGCCGTACCGCATCGCCACCTCCGTCAGGCTTTGCCCCTCCTCGACCACATCGAGCAGTGCTCTGGCGATGCGCCAGCCGCGCAGCTCGTTTTTTGCTGAATTGCCCAGGGCGTTACGGCACAGCCGACGGAAATGCGAATAAGACAAACCATAGCGCGCGCCCAGCTCGGTTATTTTTCCATTGTTGACCGATTCATTTAATAAAAACCTGATCAGCCAATACCATTCCGTGCGGCGTAAAAAAGACGCCAGCATGCCCATTTCCGCGGGCAGCTCATGGTTTTGAGTCAACAGCCACCGCTCGACGTCGCCGCAGTTGGCAATGAGCGGATCGCGGTTAAGCTCGATGCTGTCCCAATGCTGCAACGGGTCGTACTTTAATGAAACCCGGCGCGATTCATCAATAAACACCTGTAATTTCACCAGCGCAAATAAGGGCAGCTCCTGCTGACTTGGCGCACCGGATATAATTTCCATGGTAATTTTATTCATGACTAAAATACCGACCCACCCCTGCGATAAATTCAAGGTGGATGATTCATCACCCGACTGAAAATGGATTCGGCAAGCATTGCCATGGGTTTGCATCAGCCAGCAGGTTGGTTCGGTTATATCCTGTTTATAATTTTGCACAAGCGGATGGTGGGGCAATATGATACTCTCTTTGTTCATTATTAACCCCCCGCGTTTTTGATTGACCTTTATACTCATGATAATGCCTTTATGTTTTCAAGAAATCATGACGGGAATCTGATTCGTCGAGTTAAAATTTAATGATTAATAAAACGACAAGTTGCAAAACAGGCAAATAAAACACGACATCATGGAATAAGATGCAATTGCATATAGATATTAATTAGCCTGCTTATGAAATCGCCGGCGGCGCCATCTCCGCCGCATTTCCCGCGTCCAGTTTTTTATAATGTTCCCAAACGCGTTTGGCATAACGCATGCGCAGGTGTTTGCGGCCCGCGCCCGTTCCCGCGTTGTAGGCGCCCACCGCCTCCCAGGAATAGCCGTAGCGTTTCATCATATCCGAGAGCACCGAGGCGCCCACCATCACCGAAACGCAGCTATCCTCATACAGCCGGCGCTCATCGACGCCCAGGGTTTTTAACCGCGGCAAATGAACGCTGTTGATTTGCATCAGGCCGATATCCCTGGTGCCGTTGGCGTTCTTTCCCGTGGCGCGCGGATTCATATTCGATTCCGTCAACGCGATGGCCTGCAGCAGCCTGGATTCAATGGCGAAATGCTGTTCGGCCTGCGACCAGCAGTCCGCCGACGCGTGGGCGGTGAACCACATTAAACCGAACGCGATGAGGTATTTACCTGTGGGCATGGGTATCAAGACTCCGCAATATCGGCATGCAGGGGTTTGAGCCGTGGATCGTTGCGCCATAGCAGCAGGCAGGGCGAAGAGGCGCGGGAAAGCTGGTCATACCATGTTTTCGCCGCCCGGTATCCCTGGCATTGCAGGATAACCGGCAGCAACGCCGACGGCATCATATGGGAGGGACGGCGCATCAGCATGGCGACCTGCTCGCCGTTTACCGCCGCCGACTGCGAGAACATCCGCGTATAAAGCGCGTTCAAATAGACAATACCGTCCCGCTCGCCGCCGTGCATAAGAGGGGGGATGAGCTCCGCCGCCCGGCCGGACTGGCCCTCGCCGCACAGGATCACCGCCTGCATGCTGAGCAGCACCGGATGGGCCTGCTCAGCCGATAAAGAGTCCGCGGCGATCTCAAGCGCCGCCCGGGCGTTGCCGTCGCAATATTCCAGCCACATCATCAAGACCTGTACCGCAATCATTTCGGGCAGCATTTTGCGCGCCTGGCGCGCAAAATACAGCGCCCTGCCGATGTCCCCGACAATGAACAGATGCCAGGCATAGTAATAATTAACCCAAGGATTGTCTCCGGCCACCGCCAGCGCCCGCCGGAACATATCCGCCGCCTGGCTGAACGTCGAATTCAATCCCCGCAGCACGCCGCCCAGCGCCAGCGCCCCGGGATGCTCCGCCGTGTGTTCCAGCACCTGGTCGACCAGCTCGCCGCACTTGCGCAGCGCATGGTCGAAATCCATCATTCCCATTTGGCCGAGGGCGAAATAGCACTCCGCCAGGTGAAAAAGCAGGTCTGGATTGTCCGGTGACTGTTGGCGTCCCTGTTTCAACAACGCCAGGGAACGGGTCAGGCTTGCCGGCGTATAGGCCAGCAGGGCGCCGCGCCCCTCGCGGTGAATGGCCTGCGGATCGTTGGGGACCGAGGGGGGATTTACGCTTTGCCCGCCCCCGCGCAGACAGGGGATATACTTCAGCAGCAGCGGCTTGATACGGCGTTTGATGCATGCCACCGTCAGCCGGCGGTCAAGGGTTATCCCCTCCCGATGCAGCACCAGATGATCCTGCGCGCGCATCAGTTCAATGCGCACCATCGGTCCGCTTGTCTGGGTCAACTGATATCCGGTCAGGTAATAATCCGGTTTGATCTTGTCCATCAGCTCAAGGGTTGATTGCAGCGTGGTGCAGCCACGCGTTAGCGACGAGGGTAAAACGTGCAGCCCGGCGGCCGTATGGCCGATCATGTCCTGCACAATGGCGTCGTGCAGCTCCAGCGCGTCCAGATGCGTATCCAGATGGAACGGCAACACCGCAAAAATACAGTTGGCGGTGGCCACGCGCTCGCGGGGCGCTACGCGGGTCACGGGAAGGGTAAAACGATAGCCTTTGCCATACACGGTATCGATAAACCGGTTATGCTTACCCTCCTGCAAAATGCGGCGCAACACATAAATACACCGGGTCAGCGATTCCTCGCCCACGTTGCCGCCGCACCAGACTTCATTAATAAGCCGGTCCTTGCTGACCACCTCGCCGGCGGATTCCAACAGCAGGATAAGCACCCCCAGCTCTTTGGGCGATATGCTGATTTTCTGGTCTTTGTGAAACAGCACCCGGGTAGAGTTAAGAATAAAATCACCAAATGTGTACTGTACTTTAAAATGGCTTACGACCTCTTTCCTGACCCCTTTGATCGGAAGCGGAGCCGGCGGAATATTCATATCACGCGGTTTATTAAATACATTACTCATATTTTCTCCCTATCCGAGGATGACAATGGATTAAAATGGCCGATCGCCCCTGGATAAGCCTATGGTATTACCTGTTCACATTTCATCAATACACTGATCATTTCTTCTTTCTATATCTTATTGCCGCAGAAACCATCATCACAACCAAACTGCTTTAGAAAAAGTAATGATCAACTTCAACAATGAGTAAATTCATTATTTAAAGAATTACTTGGAATTTATTTTATTGCTATTATTGCACCTTGCTGTTAAACATCCATCGCCCCTCGGTTGCGTTTAAACACCGCGTCAACACGGATATTAACGGCTGCCACAGGCCATGATTTATACCATTGGGTTAAGCCGCCGTTCAGTTAACGTCAGCTTACCGTCATACCATATCCGTATTTGCAGGTTAGATCATAAAAATAATAAATTAATCCTTTTTTTAACAAGACCTTTATCATAGTTATGTTGGAAAAAACAATTTTGATATAACGGTTTTTCTTTAAATGATTAACCTATTCAATTATGCAACAGCATCACTAATTTTCTTTGCCGACATAGCCTGTTAAATAAAAACGGATTATATAGTGAGCACGCTTACTGTCAAATAAGCCGGCGGGGGGAAAGTAAAGTTATCTAAGCTATAGGTGGAGGGAAAACAAAAAAGCCGCGTGAATATCGGCATTGAGGGGCGAATGAAGGTATTCCCAACATAAATTAAAACATAAAATTAACATTTTTAACTATATCACAACACCACGCGCCGCGCCTGATGAAGCCGAAATCACCTGGGAGTGATTAAAAAAGCATCTATTTCCGGCGGTTAGCGGTATCATTTCCTGAAACGGCAAAAACCCGACAATTATATTGCCAGGTTTACAAAAAGAAGGATGACACCTTGCAATTTTCCTGAATATAAAATACACCTTATTACATAATGTTCATCTAAATCAATCTCCATGTGCATGTATTACGGCTTGCCACGCTGGCTTTTCACACCCTGAAACCGAGGCTACAGGGTCAGCCATGAATGCGGTAATCTTTGTCGTTATGTCTGTTTTACCGTATAAGTGACATGCTTTTTGACGAAACTTTTACAATCACGCCGCCTGGATTACTTTATCCTAGTACGATGATATTTCCCTGACCACTGATGGCCGCCCGTATCGCATGAAAATCCGTTCACAACGTAAAATCAAATGGCGCAACATCCTGTTGTTGTTAATCGCTGTGCTGTTGATCGCAGCCGCCCTGTTCTATGTTCTCCCGCGCCATTCCACCGGCGCGAATAGCGATACCCGTTCGGGCGGTCCAGGCAGGGCGGGCGGCCCCGGCATGAGCGGCATCGCCACGCCGGTGCACGGCGGGACGGCAAAACAGGCGGATGTGCCGGTGTATCTTTCCGCGCTCGGCACCGTGGTGGCCAATGCCAGCGTCACGGTGACCAGCCGGGTGGACGGCCAGTTGATGCAGGTTTATTTTGTCGAAGGCCAGAAAGTGGCCAAAGGCCAGTTGCTGGCGCAAATCGACCCCCGCAGCTACCAGGCCACCCTGGAGCAATACCAGGGCGAACTGGCGCAGAACCAGGCGTTGCTGAAAAGCGCCCAGTTAACCCTGGCGCGCTATAAGACGCTGTTTGCCCAAGACTCGCTTGCCCGGCAGGATTTGGAAACCCAGACCGCCACGGTCGGCCAGTATCTGGGCACGATAAAAGCCGATCAGGCGCAAATCAACGCCGCCAGGCTGAATCTGGATTACGCGCGCGTCACCGCGCCGATCGCCGGCCGGGTGGGGCTGCGGCTGGTCGACCCCGGCAATATGGTCCACAGCAGCGATACCACCGGCATTGTCACCATTACCCAAACCCAGCCGATTGCGGTGACCTTCAGCCTGCCCCAGGTCAATTTGCCCACCCTGCTGACATCGCTGCGCCAGGGCGACGCCCTGCCGGCCACGGCCATCGATCAGGACGGCGTGACGCCCCTCGGCCAGGGCAAACTGAATTTTATCAGCAATGAAATCGATAGTGATACAGGCAGTATCAAGCTAAAGGCGATTTTTGCTAATGATGACGAAAAGCTTTACCCCAACCAGTTTGTCAACGTGCGGCTGCAAATCGGGACGCTCGCGGGCGCGACCGTGATACCGGCCCAGGCGTTGCAGTTAAGCAGCGACGGCGATTTTGTCTATGTGATCAAGGCCGACAATACGGTTGAACGTAAAGCGGTGAAAACCGGGCCGGCGTTCGGCGACGACATGAAGGCCGTGTTGTCCGGCGTGGCGCCGGGCGACCAGGTGGTGACCGAAGGCATAGACCGTCTCAATACCGGCAGCAAGGTCTCGGTGGTGCAGGCGAATGCGGCGCCGGCCGGGAGCGCGACGGCGCAATGAACCCTTCACGGCTTTTTATCCAGCGTCCGGTTGCCACGATTTTGCTGATGATAGGCGTGCTGGTCGCCGGCATTTTCGCCTATCGAATGTTGTCCACTTCCGCCCTGCCGCAGGTGGATTATCCCACCATCCAGGTCACCACGCTGTATCCGGGCGCGAGCCCGAGCGTGATGGCGTCTTCCGTTACCGCCCCGCTCGAGCGCCAATTGGGACAAATGGCCGGCCTTGGCCAGATGTACTCCACCAGCTCCGGCGGCGCGTCGATTATTACCCTGAAATTTTCGCTGGAGCTGTCGCTGGACGTGGCCGAGCAGGAGGTGCAGGCGGCCATTAACGCCGCCGACAGCCTGCTGCCCACCGACCTGCCCAACCCGCCGACCTATAAAAAGGTCAATCCCGCCGATACGGCGGTCATCACCCTGGCCGCCACCTCCGATACCCTGCCGCTTATCAAGGTGCAGGATTTGGTGAATACCCGCGTCGCCCTGAAACTGTCGCAAATTTCCGGGGTGGGCATGGTGACCCTGGCCGGCGGCCATCAGCCGGCGATACGGGTGCGCATGGATCCCCGCGCCCTGGCGGCGCACAACCTGACGCTGGCCGATGTCAACACCCTGATAGGCAACAGCAACGTCAACGGGTCCAAGGGAGGATTCGACGGCAAATATCACTCCATAACCATCGATGCCAACGATCAGCTGCGCACGGCGGCCGAATACGGCAACCTGATCCTTACCTACCAGGACGGCGCCGCGCTGCGCCTGCGGGATATCGCGCAAATCGACGAGGCGGAGGAAAACGCGTTCCAGTCCGCCTGGGCCAATCGCATGCCCGCCATCGTTATCAGCGTGCAGCGCCAGCCGGGCGCCAACGTTATCTCGGTGGTGGACAATATCAAGGCGCAGTTGCCGACGCTGCAGGCGGCGTTGCCCGACGGGGTCAAGCTACAGATTTTATCGGACCGCACCCAGACTATCCGCTCGTCCATCAGCGACGTGCAGTTCGAGCTGTTGCTATCCATCGCGCTGGTGGTGATGGTGACGTTTCTGTTTCTGCGCAACCTGGCCGCCACGTTAATCCCAAGCATTGCCGTGCCGCTGTCGCTGGTGGGTACCTTCGGCGTGATGTACCTGGCCGGATTCAGCCTGAACAACCTGTCGCTGATGGCCCTGACGGTGGCCACCGGTTTTGTTATCGACGACGCCATCGTGGTGGTGGAAAATATCTCGCGCCGCCTGGAAAATGGTGAAACCCCGATGCAGGCGGCGCTTAACGGCTCGGCGCAGATTGGGTTTACCATCATCTCGCTGACCTTTTCACTGATTGCGGTCCTGATCCCGCTGCTGTTTATGGGCGATGTGGTCGGACGCCTGTTCCGCGAATTCGCCATTACCCTGGCGGTGGCGATCCTGGTGTCGATGGTGGTGTCGCTGACGCTCACGCCGATGCTGTGCGCTTACCTGTTGCGCCATATCCCGCCGGAAAAACAGAGCCGCTTCAATCGCAAGGGCGGGCAGCTGTTCGACAAGCTGGTGGCCGGCTACGATCGCTGGCTGACGGTGGTGCTGGATCATCAACGCCTGATGCTGCTGGTGGCGTTATTGACCCTGGTCTTGACGGCCCTGCTTTACCTGATGGTGCCGAAAGGCTTTTTCCCGCCGCAGGATACCGGGCTTATCCAGGGGGTGACGGTGGCCTCGCAGGATGTGTCTTTTAGCGAAATGGCGGCGCGCCAGCAACGACTGGCGGACGTGGTTTTGCGCAATCCGTCGGTGGCGAGCGTCTCCTCGACCATCGGCATCGACGGCAACAATACCAGCCTGAACAGCGGCCGGCTGCAGATAAACCTTAAACCCTTCGCCGATCGCGACCTGCGCGCCGACGCGATTATCGCGCAGCTCAGGCAGGCGACCGCCACGATCGCCGGCATCCAGCTGTATCTGCAATCCGCCCAGGATCTGACGGTTAACGACCAGGTGACGCCCAGCCAGTACCAATTCACCCTTGACGACGCGGACAGCGAGAACCTGGTCGCCTGGACGCCGAAAGTGGTGGCGGCGCTCGCCGGCCGGCCGGAATTCAGCGAGGTGGCGAGCAATCTACAGGATCAGGGCCAGGTGGCCTATGTGGAACTGAACCGCGACGCGGCGGCGCGCTACGGCATTACCGCCGCCGATGTGGACACCGCGTTGTATAACGCCTTCGGCCAGCGCCTGGTATCGACGATATTTACCCAATCCAATCAGTATCGCGTGGTGCTTGAGGTGCTGCCGAAGTATCAACAATCGCCGGCGTCGTTTGACGATATCTACCTGGCGACCAATCTTGCCGGCACCACCGGCACCGCGGACAGTTCGACCGGTTCCGCCGGTTCGTCCGGTAGTTCCGCCAGCTCGTCCGCCGCCGCGTCGACGGGCATGGTGAAACTCACCTCCGTCGCCAAAATCCACCTGCGCACCGGGTCGCTGCTGTACGCCCGGCTCAATCAATTTCCGGCGGTCACCCTCTCTTTTAACCTGCAAAACGGCTATTCCCTGGATGACGCGCAGCGGGCGATTACCCATGTAACCGATGAGCTGAAGCTGCCGTCCAGTATTACCCTGCGCTACCAGGGCGAGACGTCGGCGTTCCAGAGCGCCACGGATAATACCCTGTGGCTTATCCTGGCGGCGCTGATGACCATGTATGTGGTGCTGGGCATTCTGTATGAGAGCTTTATCCATCCGGTGACGATTTTGTCGACCCTGCCATCGGCGGCGGTGGGCGCGCTGCTGACGCTGCTGTTCGCCAATACCGAGTTCAGCCTGATAGCGCTTATCGGCGTCATTTTGCTGATAGGCATCGTCAAGAAAAACGCCATCATGATGATCGATTTCGCGCTTGAGGCGGAGCATCACCAGCATCTTACCCCGCGCGAGGCCATTCACCAGGCCTGCCTGCTGCGTTTCCGGCCGATACTGATGACCACCATGGCGGCGTTGCTCGGCGCGCTGCCGCTGATGCTGGCGCACGGTTCCGGCGCCGAGCTGCGTCGCCCATTGGGGCTGGTGATCGTCGGCGGCCTGATTTTCAGCCAGGTGCTGACGCTGTTCTCCACCCCGGTTATCTACCTGTGGTTTGACGGCATGTCGCAGCGCGCGCAGCGGGCGTGGCGCCGATACGGTAGTCAGGAACGCTGATGAATATCTCGCGCGTTTTTATCTTCCGCCCGGTGGCGACGCTGCTGCTGACGCTGGCTATTTTGCTGCTCGGCCTGCTGGGCTACCGGCTGCTGCCGGTGGCGCCGCTGCCGCAGGTGGATTTTCCGACCATCATGGTCAGCGCCAGCCTGCCCGGCGCCAGTCCGGAAACCATGGCCGCGACGGTGGCCACGCCGCTGGAGCGCGCCCTGGGACAAATTGCCGGCATCAGCGAAATGACCTCCAGCAGCGGGCAGGGTTCCACCAACGTCATTTTGCAGTTTGACCTGGACCGGGATATCAACGGCGCGGCGCGCGATGTGCAGGCGGCGATTAACGCCGCGCGCAGCCTGCTGCCCTCCAGCATGCCGTCGCTGCCCACCTATCGTAAGGCCAATCCGTCCGACGCGCCGATTGTCGTGCTGGCGTTGACCTCGCCCACCCGCACCAGCGGGGAGCTGTACGATTTGGCTTCCAGCGAAATCCAGCAAAAAATCGCCCAGGTGGAAGGCGTCGGCCAGGTGTCGCTACTGGGCAGTTCGCTGCCGGCGATTCGCATCGATCTGCGGCCGCAGATGATTACCCACTTCGGCTTATCGCTGGATAGCGTGCGCAGCGCCATCGCCGACAGCACCAGCAATTTGCCCAAGGGGATATTGCAGGGTGATAAGCAATCCTGGGTGGTGGACGGCAACGGCCAATTGGATTTGGCGCGCGATTACCGGTCGCTTATCGTCAGCTATCAAGACGGCGCCGCCGTGCGGCTGGGGGACGTGGCCACGGTTTACGACTCGGTGGAGGACAAATACAACGTCGGTTACTACAACCAGACTCCGTCGGTGATGATAGGCGTAACCCGCCAGGCGGGCGCCAATATGCTGGAAACCATCGACGCCATCAAGGCGCGGCTGCCGGCGCTTGCCGCCGCCCTGCCCGGCGACGTCGGTTTGCATATGGTGGTGGATCGCTCGCCGAACGTGCGCTCCTCGCTGCGCGATACCGAGGAAACGCTGTTGATTGCCGTGGCGCTGGTGATCGCGGTGGTGTTTGTCTTCCTGCGCAACCTGCAGGCGGTGATTATCCCGGCCCTGGCGCTGCCGGTATCGCTTATCGGCACCTGCGCGGTGATGTACCTGCTGGACTATAGCCTGGACAACCTGTCGCTGATGGCGCTGATTATCTGCACCGGGTTCGTGGTGGACGACGCCATCGTGGTGTTGGAAAATATCACCCGTTATATCGAGCAGGGCCTGGGGCCGGTGCGCGCGGCAATCCGCGGCGCGCAGGAGGTCAGTTTTACCGTGCTGGCGATGACTTTGTCGCTGGTGGCGGTGTTTATTCCCATCCTGCTGATGGGCAGTATCGTCGGCCGGCTGTTTCGCGAGTTCGCGATAACGCTCACCGTCTCGCTGCTGATTTCGATGGTGGTATCGCTGAGCCTCACCCCGATGCTGTGTTCGCGGCTGCTCAAGCGCAGGCCGCCGGTGACCCGCCGGCCGTCGCGGATTTATCGGCTTATCGAAGACGGGCTGGCCCGGCTGCTGGCAGCCTACGCCGTTGCCCTGGCCTGGGTCATGCGCCATCAGCGCCTGACGCTGTTGAGCCTGGTGCTGACCGTGATACTGAATATTTTTCTTTATACCGTGGTGCAGAAAGGCTTTTTCCCCAACCAGGATACCGGCCTGCTGATGGGCATGCTGCGCGCCGATCAGAACGTTTCATTCCAGGCCATGAAACCCAAGCTACAGGAATTTTCGCGCATCATACAGCAGGATCCGGCGGTGGACGGCGTTCTCTCTTCCATGGGCAGCGGCGGCTTCGGTTCGCGCAATAGCGCCACCTTCTTCGTACATCTCAAGGATTTCGGCCAGCGGGACGCCAACGCCGCCGAAGTGGCCAACCGCCTGACCGCCAAAGGCATGAACCAGGCCGGTATCCAGCTGTTCCTGATGCCGGCGCAGGATTTGCATATCGGCGGCCGCAGCGCCAACGCCCTTTATCAGTACAGCCTGCAGGCCGATGACCTGGAGACCCTGCGGCTCTGGACGCCGAAGGTCAAGGCGGCGCTGGAAAAAATCCCGCAGCTCACCGGGGTGGATGCCGATTCCCAGACCGGCGGGCAGGAGGTGATGCTGAATATCGATCGGGATAAGGCCACCCGGCTGGGCGTAAACGTCAAGATGCTCGATACCCTGCTGAATAACGCCTTCAGCCAGCGGCAGGTCGCCACGCGCTATAAAACCCTTAACCAGTATCATGTGGTGATGAGCCTGGACGCCGCCTTTACCCTCGACCCGGCGGTGCTGAACGATTTGATGGTGGTCAACGGCGAGGGCCGGCAAATCCCCCTCTCCGCCTTTGCCAGCTTCAGCGGCGCCAACGCCTCGTTATCGGTGGCGCACCAGGGGCAATCGGCCACCAGCACCGTGGCGTTTAACCTGGCGGACGGCGTTTCCCTCGAACAGGCGCAGCAGCTTATCAAAACGGCCATGGCGCGGATTGGCCTGCCGTCCGACATCCAGGCCGGATTCCAGGGCACCGCCAAGGCCTTTACCGCGCTGGCTTCCAGCATGCCCTGGCTGATACTCGCCGCGCTGGCGGCGGTCTATATCGTGCTGGGCATGCTTTACGAGAGTTATATCCACCCGCTTACCATACTGTCCACCTTGCCTTCCGCCGGGCTGGGCGCCCTGCTGCTGCTGATTGTCACCGGCACCCAGCTCACGGTTATCGCGCTTATCGGCATTTTGTTATTGATAGGCATCGTCAAGAAAAACGCCATCATGATGATAGATTTCGCCCTGGCGGCGGAGCGGACCCAGGGACTCAGCCCGCAGCAGGCGATTACCCAGGCCTGCCTGATGCGTTTCCGGCCGATCATGATGACCACGCTGGCGGCCTTTTTTGGCGCCCTGCCGCTGGCGCTGGGCAGCGGCGGCGATGCGGATTTACGCCGGCCTCTGGGCATGGCGATTGCCGGCGGACTGGCGCTCAGCCAGCTGCTGACGTTGTTTACCACGCCGGTGGTGTATCTATATATGGACCGACTGAGCCGTTCCAGCAAGCGGGCCTGGCGGCGATCCCCCTTCTATCCTCGAAGACAACAGTGAATTTATGATAACGATATCCCGACCGCCCGTTTTGAAGCTGATGCCCCTGGCGCTGGCGTTGATCCTGGCCGGCTGTATGGTGGGGCCGGATTACCGGCGCCCGGCGATGACGGTGCCGCTTGAATATAAGCAGGCGAAAGGCTGGACCCAGGCCGCGCCGCGGGATCAGGCGGCCAAGGGTGAATGGTGGGCGGTGTACCGGGATCCGACGCTTTCCGGTTTGTTAAGCCAGGTGCGTATTTCCAATCAGAACGTGGCGCAATATGAGGCCCTGTACCGGCAGGCGCGGGCGCTGACCGCCGGCTCACGCGCCAATTTGTATCCCACCGTCAGCGCCGACGCCGGCACCACGCGCAGCGGCACCCAGACGTCAACGACCACCGCGCATACGGCGCAGGTCAGCGCAGGCTGGGAGCTGGATCTCTGGGGTAAACTCAGGCGCACGGTGGAGGAAAACCAGGCCAATGCCCAGGCCAGCGCCGCCGAACTGGCCAATATCACCCTGAGCGCCCAATCGGAGCTGGCGCAGGATTATTTCCAGCTGCGGGTGATGGATGAGCAGATCGCGCTCTATCAGGAGAGCGTCGAGGCCTACCAGCGCTACCTGAGCATTATCGACAATAAATACCGCGCCGGCAGCGAGTCGCGCGGTACCCTGGCGCAGGCGCAGACCCAACTGGAAAGCGCCCGCGCCTCCGCGCTGGACCTGCAATGGCAGCGCGCGCAGCTTGAACACGCCATCGCGGTGCTTATCGGCCGGTCGCCGGCGCAGTTCAGCCTGCCCGCCGCCAGGCTCACCGCCAGCCTGCCCGCTATCCCGGCGGCGCTGCCGTCGCAGCTGTTGCAGCGCCGGCCGGATATCGCCTATGCCGAGCGCGGCGTCGCCGCGGCCAACGCCGCCGTCGGCGTGGCTCAGGCCGCCTATTATCCCGATCTGACCCTGAGCGCCAGCGGCGGTTTTCAAAGTTCGACGCTGCATAACCTGATTTCGCTGCCGAACCGGGTATGGTCGCTGGGGCCGGAGCTGAGCGGCACCCTGCTGGACTTCGGCGCCACCAAGGCATCCGTTGAGCAGGCGCGGGCGGCTTATGACGCAAGCGTCGCCAGCTATCGCCAGAGCGTGCTGTCGGCGTTCGAGGAAGTGGAAAACTATCTGGTGGAGCTGTCGACCCTGGAGGCGGAAACCGCCGCGCAGCAACGCGCCGCCGAGTCCGCGCAGGAATCGGCCCGCGTTACGCTTAACCAGTACCGGGCAGGGATGATTGATTACCTGGATGTCGCCACCACCCAGAATACCAGCCTGTCGCAGCGGCAAAACCTGCTGTCGCTGCGCAGCACCCAATGGGTGGCCAGCGTCCAGCTGATCGTCGCCCTCGGCGGCGGCTGGCATGACGAAGACCGTCGGTAGGCCGTGACGCTCCGTGGCGGCGGGGCGTCACGGGCGTCGCCATTATTCCGCCGGCGCGCGCTCCGTCAATGCGCAGGTCGCCACCCAGACGCGCCCCTGGCGGATTTCCACCGGCCAGGCGCTGACCGACAGGCCGGCATCCTCCAGACAGCAGCCGTCACGCAGACGGAAATGCTTTTTATACAGCGGCGAAATCACCACCGGCTCGCCCGCGACATCGCCCACCAAGCCGCGCGCCAACACGTTGGCGCCGCTGCCCGCCTCATGATTGGATAAAGCATACACCCGGTCTTCCCCGCTGGTCGGACCCGCGGCCGACGGCAGGTAAAACAGGGCGATCTGCCGTTGCCCCAAACGCGCGGCGATGCCGACATGGGCCGGGATATCACCAAGCATGCAGACCGGCCGCCAGCCGCTTTCCCCAACGGCGGAAGACGGCCCAGGGCCGTTTCCCGCCACGGACGGCAACGCCCCCCTCGACAGCCCATCTTGCGCATCGACCGCGGTCGCGTTCACGCCCGCGCGCGGTTTTTCTTCCGGCCGGGCGGGCCGGATCTGGGATCGTTGCGCCACCATGACCACCGCTTCATCGGGCCGGGCGCTGTTGATAAATCCCCGGAATAACGCCAGCCGGCCGGCGTCCGCCAGGGTGGTTTGCCATTCGCATTGGTAACTTGCCGCCACCGACTGCATGTCCTGTTCAAGCTCGGCGCAGATACCGAGCGCGTCATCGACGATCACCCGGCGCAGATAGTCCACGCCGCCTTCCAGATTATCCAGCCAGGCGCTGGTGCGCTGCAGCCGATCGGCGGTGCGGATATAAAACATCAGCAGGCGGTCAATCATGGCGATAAGGCTGTCGGCATCCAGATCGACGGCAAATAAATCCGCATGGCGCGGTTTCATGCCGCCGTTGCCGCAAACATACAGGTTCCAGCCTTTGTCGGTGGCGATAACGCCGATATCCTTGCCCTGCGCTTCCGCGCATTCACGGGTACAGCCGGAAACGCCCAGCTTGAATTTATGCGGCGCGCGCAGGCCCTTGTAGCGGTTTTCCAGTCTGATGGCCAGCCCAGTGGAATCCTGCACGCCGAAGCGGCACCAGGTTGAGCCGACGCAGGATTTTACGGTGCGTAGCGATTTACCGTAGGCATGTCCGGTTTCAAACCCGGCGTCCACCAGTTCCCGCCAAATAGCCGGCAGCTGTTCCATCCTGGCGCCGAACAGCGCGATGCGCTGGCCGCCGGTCACCTTGGTATATAAATGATAACGGGCGGCCACCTGGCCCACGGCAATCAGCCCCGCCGGGGTAACTTCCCCGGCGGGCATGCGCGGCACGACGGAATAGGTACCGTCCTTCTGGATATTGGCGAAAAAACGATCGTTGGTATCCTGCAACGGCAGATGTTCGGGTTGCAATAGATAGTCGTTCCAGCAGGAAGCCAGGAGGGAACCGGCCAGCGGTTTGCAGATTTCACATCCCAGGCCGTGGCCATATTGCGCCAGCAGTTGGCTGAAGGTACGGATGCGGTTGACGCGAATCAGGTGATACAATTCCTGGCGTGAATAGGCGAAGTGTTCGCACACGTCTTTTTTCACCACCACGCCCCGCCGCGACAGCTCATATTCCATCACCTGCCTGACCAACGGCACGCAGCCGCCGCAGCCGGTGCCGGCGCGGGTGCAGGTTTTCACCGCCGCCAGATCGCCCGCCCCCGCCGCCACCGCCGCGCGGATATCCCCTTTACTGACGTTATGGCAGGAACAGACCTGGGCGCTGTCAGGCAGGGAGGCCGCTCCCGCCGTTTTCGGCGCCCCGCCAGAGCCGGCCGGCAGGATCAGGCTTTCCGGCCGCTCCGGCAGGGGCATGTCATTAAGTATCATCTGCTGCAGGGTGCTGAACTCCGCGCTGTCGCCCACCAGCACCGCGCCCAGCAGGCGGGTTTTGTCCGCGGAAACCACGATTTTTTTATAAATCTGCCGCGGGCCGTCGGTCCATATATAGCTTTGGCAGCCTGGGGCGACGCCCTGGGCGTCCCCCAGCGAGCCGACCTCGACGCCCAGCAGTTTCAGCCGGGTACTGAGATCCGCCCCGCTAAATACCGTTTCTTCCCCGGCAAGACATGACGCCAGCGCGCGCGCCATCTGATAACCGGGCGCCACCAGCCCATACAGAGCGTCGCGCCACGCGGCGCATTCGCCGATAGCGAAAATATGGGCATCCGAGGTCACGCACCGATCGTCAATAGCCAGTCCCCCGTGCGCGCCGAGCGTCAGTCCGCACTGATGGCCCAGCCGATCCATGGGACGGATACCGGCGGAAAACAGGATAAGATCGGTATCCAGCGACCCGCCGTCGGCAAATTCCAGCCGCAGGCCGTCTTGTCCGGCAGGAGTGATACGGCGGGTATTTTTTCCGGTGTGCACGCTTACCCGCAAATCTTCGATTTTTCGCCGCAGCATGGCCGCGCCGCCTTCATCAAGCTGCACCGCCATCAGACGCGGGGCAAACTCGACCACATGGGTTTCCAGTCCCAGCTGCCGCAGGGCATTGGCGGCTTCCAGCCCCAGCAGGCCGCCGCCGATCACCGCGCCGCGTCGTGACTGGCGCGCCCGCGCGGCGATGGCGTCAAGATCGTCCAGGGTACGGTACGCCAGGCATCCGGGTAGATCGCTGCCGGGAATCGGCGGCACAAAGGCATAGGATCCGGTGGCCAGCACCAGCCGATCGTAGGGTGTGACTGCGCCGCGGTTATCCGTCAGGCATTGCCGCTGACGATCGATGGCGGTAACGGCGGTGGCGCCGCGCAATTCAATGCCATGCGACGCAAAAAAACCGTCGGGCACCAGCGACAGCGATCCCGCGCTGCGCCCGGAAAAATACTCCGATAAATGCACTCTATCGTAAGCGGGGCGGCGCTCGGCGCCGAAGACGATGACGCGGTAACGCCGGTGCAGGTCGCGCGCCACCAGCTGTTCCAGGAAATACTGGCCCACCATGCCGTGGCCGATGACGACTAATACGGGTTTGTTCATAACAAAGTCCTTACATAAAAAAAAGGCGTCCAAAAACATGCAATTACCGCATGCTTTTGGACGCCTTTATCCTTGACCCGCGCTACGCCGCCATTGGCTTAACACGCCGTCATATACTGATGTCTTTTACCCCCGGCCCATCGTTATGGCCGGCCGGTCAATATCTCTTCCACCGCCAGAATGGCCGCGGCCACTTCCGCCAGCTTTTTGTTTTGGTTCATGGCCATACGCCGCAGAGCGTTATAGGCCGCTTCCTCGCTTAACCGCTGATGACGCATCAACAGCAGCTTGGCGTCTTCGATTTGCCGCCGGTCATTAAGCGTTGCGCGCAGTTGCGCCAGCTCATCGGCCAGCTCCCGCAGCCGGCGCGATTGTTGCCCGACGATAGATAATACCGAACGTCCCAGCTGCGGACTGAGGCCGTTATCGCCCAGCGGCTCAGCGGCGTCCGCCGGCCCGGCGGCGGCAACGAATACGCTATACGCCACCGGTTGGTCCATCTGACGCGCCAGCAGAGCTTCCAGCGCGGCATCCCCCGGCCGGTCGCCCGCGGCGTCTTGCGCGGCGTCGATGCCGGCCCGGCATAATTGCATCAATGCCGCCGCCAGCCCGTCCTCGACCGCTTTCATCAGGTCGATACGGCGGGTCGTCGCCTCATACCAACGCAGGCTGTGATCCGCGGCGATTTTACCCGTGAGAACGATGCGGCGCAGCCGCTCGACATCGGTATCGGCGTCACGCGCCATCTCGCCCCAGCGCTGCAGATTAAGGGGATCGCTGAAATCGCCGAAGGTGGCGAAACACCGTTCCTGACCGTCGATCAGCTCCAGCAGCTGTTGGCGGGCGGCGTCGCTGAATGCGCGCGCGGCAAAAACCGCCGCGCCCCGCGCCCGTTCCTGCCCCGCCAGCTCTTTGCCCTGCATAAAGCTGAACATGGCGATCAACGCCCGGGAAACAGCCGGCTCCGCCGCCGTATCCGCCGCCTCGAATACCAGCGCCAGCAGACTGCGGATCACCGCGTTGAATACCGCCGTCGCCTGCGCCTGATCGATTTCGGCCCGCCGGATGCGGCGGCGTAACGCCGGTAAGCATCCGAGCGCATAGCATACCGCGGCAATACGCCCCAGGCTCCGGCTGTCGGACGCCGGCTGATTGACGTCTTCCGCCCGGCCCAATAGCCGCAGTACGGCGCGCTCGGCGGTAACGGCATCGTGCGCCGGTTTTTCAAGCGCATCGGCGTACAAGCCCGAACCCAGGTAAAGCGTGGTGACGCCGCGCTCGCGTTGCAGCATATGCACCAATTGACTGACCGCCCCCACCAGTTCGCCGGTTTGCAGCAAACGTCGCAAAGCGGCGATCTCGCTTTGCCGCGAGGCCTGCAAGAAACGAATAGCGGTGGGAGTATCGGCAATCAATGGGCTCATTTATCCCGTCCGGACTTGCCACGAAGTGACCTGATAAACGCATATTACGTACCGAAGCACGCCGGCGCCCTGCGCAGAATCAACTTTACCTGCGTCGCGCCGCTATCTTTCCGGCCGCGCCGGTCCGGCGCGGCATCGTTAAACCCGCGCCATATCCCGGGCGGCGGCCGCGCCAATGCGCGCCAGGTTCGGCCATACCTTCATCAAGGTGGTGACGATGGTATCCAAATCCTCGCGCGTGGCGCCGTCGCGCGCCTGCACCGACATACCCTGCAGGATGCAGGTCAGGTATTTCGCCAGGGTGGGCACATGGGTACCGGCCGGCAATTCTCCCTGGGCCTGGCGCGCGCGCAGAAACTCCGCCAGCATGTTTTCCTGAAAGTGATGGCGTGCGCGCAGCAGTTTCGCCACCGCGTCGGATGAGGACGACAGCGCGGCTGAGGTACAGATGATAAAACAGCCCGACGGCTGATCTTTATCGGTAAACAGCGCCGCGGTATCGCGCATGAAATTTTCGGTCGCCTGCGCCACCGTGCAATTCGGATCGGCCAGCAGCGCCTTGCCGCGTTCGGCGAATTTGGCCACGTAGCGTTCGGCCGCCGCGCGGAACAAGCCTTCCTTATTGCCGAATTCGCCATACAGCGTCGGCGCCTTGGCGCCGGTGGCCTCCACCAGATCGCTGAGCGAAGTCGCTTCGTAGCCGTGGCGCCAGAACAGTTCCAGCGCTTTATCCAGCGCATGGTCACGATCGAACTGTTTTGGGCGTCCGCGTCCTTTCCGTATGGGCGCAACATGATCGGTATTCATAACATCCTCTCTTATCGCATTTTTGCCTAACGTCTTGCCGTTTGCACAACGTCCTTGTGGATATCTCCCGGCATCTATATAATTAACGATCATTACAAAAATTACAAGCGCCTTATGTCACATTACCTGAAGAATGTTAAATTTTCCGGCAAGTCTTGGCGCCGCCACGCGCGACGGACTCGCCTGTTGGCGCCGCGCAACAAATCAATCAAAAAAATTACGTTATTTAACATAAACTTATATATTATATTAACGATCATTAAAGATTTAGTTGATCAACGCCGCCGAGGGGACTAGTATTAACTTATCGAACGTTAACAAATAACGTTGACCGACAAATCCTGCACCGATAACGAATAGAGAGAAACATCATGAAAAACGTAAAATATGCCATCGCCGCCATCGCCCTGAGCGCCGTCTCTTTTGGTAGTTTCGCCGCGCAACTCGCGACGTCCGCCCCGGCGGGCCAGCAGCCGGCGGGCGTGATCAGCGCCAGCGGCGGCACCAACCTGTCTTCACTGGAAAGCCAACTGTCCGCTAAGGCCACGGCCGAAGGCGCCAAGTCTTTTGTCATTACGTCCACCACCGGCCAGAATAACCTGCACGGCACGGCGGTAATCTACCAATAAGGGATGGGTATCATGATGAACAAAATTAATCTTGTTATCATCGCCCTGGCAAGCGTCGTCTCGTTCGGCGCCGCCGCTGCCGACACCATCAATACCGCCCGGTATGAACCGCACCAGGTGGTATTGACCACCGTCGGCGCCAGGACCGGAGTGCCGGCGCTGCCCGGCCACCGCAGCGATCAGAGCGTGCGCGTGGATAATCGCGATTATCCGGCGACCTCGGTGTCGGGGCCGAATAACATGCACAGTACCTCGGTGGTCTATGAATAGCGCTTTATCAGCGCGCCATCAATCCAGGGCTTTGCCCGTTAAATGTCCGTCAAAAAGCGTTTGCGTTATTTTACCCCGCAAACGCTTTTTTCATGCCTGGCTGAATTAACGCTTTCTTTTATCTTCTCCCTCGGTATCCTGTGTCGGGAATAATCTTAAATTTCTTACAAGCAAAATAAATAATATACAAATATAAGCATTTTCCTATAGGAATAAATTAATCAACTCTTTCTATTTTCAATGAATTTACCCTTCTATTCAATTATCGCAACTAGAAACATCTGTGTTAAATATCTTTACGGTTGCCGCCGTTGACCCCTCCCTGCTAATAGATAATGATTCAACGGTAACGTAATTATTAATATATGGAGCAAAACAATGCGTCGCATTTTAGCATTTGTCGGAATAATTGTTCTTAGCGCCGCGCTCAGCGGTTGCCTGTGGCCGCCTCCTTGGGGCGGCGGTGGCGGCGGTGGCGGCGGCGGCGGTGGTTATCACCACGGCGGCGGACCGGGCCGCGGTTGATTTTATTAACCCCGCGGCATAATACCCATTGAGAGCTGCGCCCCAACTGTCAGGAGCCGTTATTGACAGTTGGCGGCGCAGTTTTTTCGCCGCCGGTCCGGTGGAACGGTCGGTTAACCGCTCCCCCCGGCCTGGCGGTTATCTCAAAGCTCAATATCCCGCCGCCCATCCTTGCAGTTATCCTTCAACCACGCCAGAATCGGCAATAATCGCCTTACGATTAAAAAGGATGAATGATGACCGAACTGCGACGCTTTAAACAGGTGGATGTGTTTACCGCCACGCCGTTACTGGGCAATCCCCTGGCCGTCATTCTTGACGCCGACGGCTTATCCGATCGGCAGATGCTGGCCGTGGCCCGCTGGACCCATTTATCCGAAACCACCTTTGTCCTGCCGCCTTCGTCCGCCGGCGCCGATTATCATGTGCGCATTTTTTCCCCGGCCGGTGAATTGCCTTTTGCCGGCCATCCCACGCTTGGCACCGCCCACGCGATGCTGGAAAGCGGCTTTAAGGCTAAAACAGCCGGGCGGTTAATCCAGGAGTGCGGGGTGGGCCTGGTTCCTATCGATATTTCCCGCGCCGGATGGCTGGCGTTCCAGGCGCCGGCGGCCAGGATCTATACGATGAACGAAAGCTATTTCCCCCTGCTGAACGCCGCCGTGGGCGGTGAGACCACGGTCACCTGGTCCCCCCCGGTGGTGGTGGACATGGGGATCCGCTGGCTGATCGCCCGGGCCGACAACGCGCTGTCCTGTTTACAGATGAAACCGGACACCCTTGCCCTGGAGCGACTGCTGAAACGCTGCGAAGCGGACGGCCTGGCGGTTTATGGCCTGCATGAGGCAAAAGGCCCCGCTGATTACGAGGTCCGGGCCTTTTTGGTGGAACGCGGCGCCCTGGTGGAAGATCCGGTCACCGGCAGCGCCAACGCCTGCCTGGCGCGCCTGCTGCACGCCCAGGGATTTCCTGATAATCCGGCCTTCGCCGAGTCGTGGCGCGTGCGCCAGGGTACCGCCCTGGGGCGCGACGGCCAGGTCTGCGCGCGGTTTATCGACGGCGAGCCGTGGATTGCCGGCCAATCGGTCACCGTGGTCGACGGTACTTTCAGGCTGTAGCCGCCAGGCAATTGTTAATAACATACATAATTACTGTTAATAATTAGCAACAATCTGCGAACTGTGTGGCTATTGCGCATCAATGATTACCGACTACCTTTAACAATATCTTCGTGGCCGCCATGGCCAATGCGCGCACGATATGTGGTGGTTGTCATTTGAGGGCGGCCTGATGAGCCAGACAGATTGCACGATTATGTTTGATGGGGTGCCGTTGACCGGCAAAGCGGATACGCCGCTGGTGGATTTCCTGGCCGCGCAGGGCGTCAACCTGCCCCATGTCTGTTATCACCCGGCGCTGGACCCGCTGAAAACCTGCGATGTCTGCTGGGTGGAACAGGATCATCAATTGGTGCGCGGCTGTACCTTGCGCACCCGTGACGGCATGATACTCAACAGCCGGGGCGCGCAAGCCCAGGCGGCGCAGGTTGAGGGCATGGATCGGCTGCTGGCCAAGCACGAGCTGTACTGCACGGTATGCGAGCACAATACCGGCGACTGTACCCTGCACAACACCATGGCGGATATGCATATCCCCATCCAGCGTTATAAGTTCGAGCGCAAGCCGTACGCAAAGGACCACTCTAATCCGTTTTACACCTACGATCCCGATCAGTGCATCCTGTGCGGCCGCTGCGTGGACGCCTGCCAGAACGTTGAGGTCAACGAGACGCTGAGTATCGACTACGGCGCCGATCACCCGCGCGTGCTGTGGGACGGTGGTGAAAAAATCGCCGGCTCCAGCTGCGTCAGCTGCGGTCACTGCGTCACGGTCTGTCCCTGCAACGCCTTAATGGAAAAAACCATGCAGCCGGATGCCGGGCCGTTTACCGCCATGTCTCCCGATCTCAAACGCCCGCTGATCGATATGATCAAAACCATCGAGAACACCACCGGCGCGGAAATCATTACCGGCATATCCATGATGGATATGCACTGGCGCCAGCCGGAAATCAAGCGGACCAAAACCGTCTGCACCTATTGCGGCGTGGGCTGTTCGTTTGAAATGTGGACCCGCGATCGGCATATCCTGAAAGTGCAGCCGATGGTGGATGCGCCGGCCAACGGCATCTCCACCTGCGTTAAAGGCAAATTCGGCTGGGATTTCGTCAACAGCGAAGCGCGCCTGACCACGCCGCTGATTCGTGAAAACGGCCGTTTCCGCAAGGCGGGCTGGGATGAAGCGCTGGATCTGGTGGCGCGCCGCCTGCTGGAAACACGTAATACTCACGGCGCTGACAGCATCGGGTTTATCGGTTCCAGCAAGGCCAGCAATGAAGAAGCCTACCTGACGCAAAAAATCGCCCGGCTGATTATCGGCACCAATAGCGTCGACAATTCGTCCCGCTACTGCCAGAACCCCGCCACCCAGGGCCTGTTCCGCACCGTGGGATATGGCGGCGACGCCGGTTCCATCAGGGATCTGGAACGGGCCGAACTGATTATTATCGTCGGCAGCAATACCGCCGAGAACCATCCGGTGATTGCCGCCCGCATCAAGGCGGCGCGCAAGCACCACGGCCAGCGGCTGATGGTCGTGGATCCGCGTAAACACGAGATGGCCGAGCGCGCCGATATCTTCCTGCGCATCAACTCCAGCACCGATATGGTCTGGGCGTCCGCCATGGCACGTTATATGTTTGATCATGGTTATGCGGATACGGACTTCCTGGCGGCACGGGTTAACCAGGTGGATGAGTACCGCCAATCCCTGGCGCCTTTTACCCTGGCGTTCGCCGAGCGGGTTACCGGCATTACGCGCCGGCAGCTGATCGCCGCCGCCGACATGATTGGCCGGGCATCCTCCGTCTGCATACTGTGGGCGATGGGCATTACCCAGCACAGCCACGGGGCGGATACCAGCACGGCGCTGTCGAACCTGCTGCTGGTGACCGGCAACTACGGCCGGCCCGGCACCGGCGGGTACCCGATGCGTGGCCATAATAACGTGCAGGGGGCGAGCGATTTCGGCTGCCTGAAGGACTACTATCCCGGTTATGAAAAGGTCACCGATCATCAGGTGCGCGCCAAATGGGCCAAAGCCTGGGGCGTGGCGCCGGAAAGCCTGTCCGATAAGGCCGGCGATGATAATTTCACCATGGTCAAGCACGCGAAGGAGCGAAAAATCAAGGCGATGTATGTGATTGGCGAGGAAACGGCGTTCTCGGACGCCGATGCCGCCAATGTGCATGAGGGGTTTACCAATCTGGATTTTCTGGTCGTGCAGGACCTGTTTATGAGCCGCACCGCCGAATTCGCCGACGTGGTGCTGCCCGGCTGTCCGAGCGTGGAAAAAGACGGGTCGTTCGTGAACACCGAGCGCCGCATCCAGCGTTTTTATGAAGTGATGCCGCCGCTCGGCGACAGCCGTCCGGACTGGCGGATCCTCACCGATCTGGCGGCGAGAATGGGACATCCCTGGGGTTATGCCCATCCCTCGGAGATCATGGCCGAGGCGGCCGGCATCGCCAAGATCTTCGCCGGCGTGACCTATGGCAGGCTGGAGGGATGGCAATCGCTGCTCTGGCCGGTCAAGGCCGACGGCACCGACACGCCGCTGCTGTATACCGATGGTTTCCATACCGATGACGGCAAGGCCATTCTTTATCCGCTGGAATGGAAACCGCCCGCCGAGGCGCAGGACGGCGAATATGATTTATTGCTGAATAACGGACGGATGCTGGAGCATTTCCAGTCCACCAATCAGACCGGACGCGGGGGACGTCTCCTTTCCCTGTCGCCGGAGTGGTTTGTGGAAGTCAGCCCCGCGCTGGCGGCGGAGCGGGGCATCGAGGAAGGCGCCTGGCTGCGCCTGGCGTCGCGGCGCGGCGCCGTCGAGGTGCCGGCGGTGATTACCGATCGGGTACAGGGCAATACCCTGTTTCTTCCCATTCACCTGGGCAAGGATGGCGTCAACGCCCTGACCGGGGAGCATCACGATCCGGATGTAAATACCCCCGCCTATAAAGAGCTGGCGGTGAATCTTACCGTGCTGCCCAGGGAGAAGATGGTCTCGCCGCTGCCGCGCCATAATTTTCGCTATGGCTCCCGCACCCCCATCGACAAGGTGCCCGTGGAGCAGAAATGGCAACGTGACGATTACCAGCCGCCGCCTGAACAAGAACCTCATCCGGAGAAATTTTAAATGGCTAAACCTATCGGTTATACGGTGGAAGCCCCGAAAATCGGGCCGGACGCCCACGAGGAGCTGGAACGCCTGCTGCAAACCCTGCACGAGCACGGCGTGCTGCGCCTGGCCAACGACCTGGCGGCCGCCAATAACCAGATAGCGCGGGTGCTGGTCAACGGACTGAGCCGTGAAGGTTCGCTGAACGTTATCCAGAACCTGTCGGTGTTGGCCATGGCGCTATCCACCTTTCCTCCCGGCCAATTCTACAAGATGGTGTTCGCCGTGCGCGATATGGTCGATGCGATAAGCCGCGCGCGGGAAGGAAACGACGCGCCGCAGGATGCGCCGGGGGTGCGGGGGCTGTATAAGATGCTTAACGATGACGCATTCTGGCAGGGGATTACGCCGTTTATCGACGGTATGAAGGCCTTTAGCCGCCGTATGGATGAAGAGGTTGATAAACCCATCTCCTCATTTACCGGCAAGCCCAGCGACGCCTGAGGTCAAACACGGCAGCCGATGCCGAAGCAAGGGTCCGATGGAACATGTTTTTCCGCTGCTGATTGCCCGCGCCCAGTTTGCCTTCACCATAGGGTTTCATATCGTGTTGGCCGCGTTTACCCTCGGCCTGGCCCATTTTCTGATGGCGCTGGAGGCAATGTGGCTGTGGCGGCGGCGACAGGTCTATCTGGACCTGTATCGGTATTGGCTGAAGATCTTTGCGCTTAACGTGGCGGTCGGCGTGGTGTCCGGGGTGGTGATGGAGTTTGAGTTCGGCACCAACTGGGGCGCGTTTTCCACGCGGGCGGGCGCGATTATCGGGCCGCTGATGTTTTATGAAGTGCTGGTGGCGTTTTTCCTGGAAGCCGGTTTTATGGGCATTATGCTGTTCGGCATGCAAAAAGTCGGGCCGAAACTGCATTTTTTCACCACCTGCATGGTCGCGCTGGGATCCCTGTTCAGCGCGTTCTGGATACTCTCCGCCAACTCCTGGATGCAAACCCCGGCGGGCTTTCTGCTGGACGATGGCGGTCGTTTCCATCCGCTGGACTGGCCGGCGATTATCTTTAATCCTTCATTTGGCTATCGGCTGGCGCATATGCTGCTGGCCGCCGTGCTCGGCACCGCGTTTATGGTCGCCGCGGCCGGCGCCTGGCATCTTCTGCGCGACAACCGCAATCCCGCGGCGCGGGTGATGTTTTCCTGGGCATTATGGACCGTGGCCGTCGCCGCGCCCTTGCAAATTCTCGCCGGCGATTTGCACGGCGAAAATACCCTGCGTTACCAGCCGCAAAAAGTCGCCGCCATGGAAGGCGACTGGAACCGCCCGCCGCCGGGCGCCGGAGAGCCGATGCGGCTGTTCGCGCTGCCGGATAGTGCGGCGCGGCGCAACCATTGGGAAGTGTCGATTCCCCATGTCGGCTCGCTCTATCTGCGCCATAACCTTACCGGCACCATTAAAAGCCTGAATGAGTTTCCGCCGCAGGATATCCCGCCGGTGCCGCTGGTGTTTTTTGCCTTTCGCGCCATGGTGGGCCTGGGGCTGGTGATGACCTTGACGGGCGTCGCGGGCGCGGCGTTGCGCTGGCGGGGCGCCCTGTGGCGGGCCCGGTGGCTGCAACGCATCATGGTACCCCTGGCGCCGGCGGGATTTATCGCCATGCTGGCCGGTTGGCTGGTCACCGAGGCCGGCCGCCAGCCGTATATGGTCTACGGCCTGATGCGCACCGATGAGGGCGTCACGCCGATATCCACCGCCCAGGTCATGACCTCCGCCGTGGCTGTGGCGACGATCTATTTGCTGGTATTCGGCACCGGGCTTATTTATATGCTGCGCCTGCTGGCCCATCCGCCGCGGCCGGGGGAAGAGGGTCCGGTACCCTCGCTGGCGCGTCAGACCGGCGATGACGCGGCGAATGCGGGACGGGAAACCGGACCGCATTCGTCGGAGCAACAGCCGCGACACGACGAAACCAGGAGTTAAGCCCATGCCGGAGCTGACTTTTTCCGCCGCCGTGCTGCAACAGTTATCCGCCGCCGCGCTGGCCTTCAGCGTGCTGATCTACGTTTTGCTGGACGGGACCGATTTGGGCGTCGGCATGCTGTATGCTTTTAACCGCGCCGAAGACGATCGCCACGTCATGACGCTTTCGCTGCTGCCTGTCTGGGACGGCAACGAGACCTGGCTGGTGCTGGGCGGCGGCGGCCTGCTGGCCCTGTTCCCCGCCGCCTACGCCATTATGCTGAGCGCGCTGTATCTACCGGTATTCCTGATGCTGCTGGCGCTGATAGCGCGCGGCACGGCGATTGAATACCGCGATCGCGCCGAACCGCGAAAGCGCTGGGTATTCGATCTGATGCTCATGGGCGGTTCGGCGTTGGCCGCCGTCAGCCAGGGCGTGATTATGGGTACGTTTATCCAGGGTATTCCCCATGACGGCGCGCGTTATACCGGCGACGGCTGGGAGTGGCTGGCCATATTTCCGCTGTTCTGCGGCCTGGCGCTAATGGCCGGTTACGCGCTGCTGGGGACCTGCTGGCTGGTCTGGCGTACCGAAGGCCTGCTGCAGACGCGCTCGCGTGCCCACGCCCGCCGGCTTGGCCCGTTGGCCCTGGCGCTGGTTGCGCTGTTAACGCTGTGGACCTGCGGCCTGCATGAGGAGTATCGCCGGCATCTGTCCGATCTGCGTTTAAGCCTGCCCGCCGGGCTGCTGCTGCTGGCGGTTGCCGGCGGATTCTGGCGCGCGTCCGTCCGGTTTGCCCTGCTGCCGCTGTGCCTGGCGCTGGCGGGCGTGGTCCTGGTATTCGCCCTGCTGCTGCTGGCGGTTTATCCGGCGGTGATCCCGCCCCGGCTGTCGATAAGCGCGGCGTCCTCGCCGCCCCTGAGCCAGGGATTCATGCTGATGGGCTTCGCGGTGCTGATCCCCGTCACCCTGGCTTACAATACCTTTGGTTTTTGGGTGTTTCGCGGCAAAATCCGCGGTCAGGCCAAAGGCCCCTTATCGGGTAAATGACCGCCGTCTTCCGCCAGCGGCCCGCGCCGCGCATTTTGCGCCTCGTCGGCCGCTTCCCGTTGGCGGTTTTTTTCCCGCAGCGCCTTGGCGCGGCTCTCAAGGCCAAGGTAAAGCACAATCGCCAGCAGCAGCGGCGCGATAAAATAGATCGCCCGGTAGGCCAGCAGGGCGGCGATAATGGTGCCATGGGACAGATGCCCGCTGCCCAGCATGGCGACAAATACCCCCTCCAGCACGCCGATGCCCGCCGGAATATGCACGATAACCCCGGCGATGCTGCTGACCAGCAGGACGCCGAGCACCAGCGGGAAATCGACGTTGTCGTTCAGTAAAATATAAATAATCGCGGCCATCGCCAGCCAGTTGGCGCAGGAGGCCACCATCTGGGCGCCGGCCATGCGCAGCGACGGCAGCACCAGCTTTTGGCCCTTGATGGTCCAGCGGCGGCGTTTGGCAAAGGCGCACAGCCAGAAATAGGCGGCGATCAGCAGCAGCAGGACGATACCCGTCAGGCGCAGCGCCAGTTCGCCGATGCCCCATTTCGCCGGCAGGTGCAGCACCCCGAACGCGCAGACCATACCGGAAAGCAGAATATACCCCAGCCAGTTGGTGGCCAGGCTCAGGCTGAAAATGCGCGTGATGGCGCTATTGGACAAACCGAGGCGGGAATAGAGGCGATAGCGCATGCCGATGCCGCCGACCCAGGCGCTGAGGGTCAGGGTAAAGGCATAGCAGATGAAGGAAACCAGCATGACCTGCTTTTTCGCCAGCTTATGGCCGCAGTAGGCGCGGCCGATAAGATCGTATACGCCATACAGCAGGTAGCTGAACACCACCAGCCCAATCACCATCAGCAACGCGTTGAGCCGGTAGCCGGTGATGGCCTGTTTCACATCGTCCCAGTCCACCTTGCGCGCATAGACCACCAGCAAGATGATGACGCCGATAAAAAACAGGCCGGTAAGGATTCTTTTAGTCATCGACCAGGCGCTGCGGCGTTTACCCGCCGGGCGTTTTCGCGTCATGATTTTGCCCCTTCGTTTTCCGGCTCGGCCCGATCCTGGGTTTCCATTTCCGGCTGGACCGGCGGCGCCACCAGCGACAATTTGGGGGTATGGGCGGGGAGCCAGCCGATCCATGCCGGGAAGTGGCGCAGGAAATGGAACACCAATACGCTTTTCGCCACGTGCCAGTAGGTCTGTTTCGGCACCTTGCTTTCGTCGATCAGTTGGCAGTCACGTTGTATCAGCCCGTTGAGATTGTCACGTAATTGCCGGGTGAATGCGCTGTCATGGATCACCAGGTTGGCCTCCAGGTTCAGCGCCAGGCTGAGCGGGTCGAGATTGCTGGAACCGACGGTGGACCAGCTGTCGTCCTGGACCGCGACTTTCCCGTGCAGCGGGCGGCGGCAATATTCATAGATTTTCACCCCTTCCGGCACCAGGTAGTTGTATAGCATGCGCGCGCCCACCTTAACGATGGGCATATCCGGCTCTCCCTGCACGATCAGCACCACCCTCACCCCGCGCCGGGCGGCGTTGCGCATTTCCTTCAGCAGGCGATAGCCGGGGAAAAAATAGGCATTGGCGATAATCACTTCGCGTTGGGCGCTGCGCAGCATATCGATATAGTGGCGTTCGATGTCCGTGTCGTGCTCATCATTATCCCGATAGACAAACAGCGCCTGGGCCTCGCCGGGCTGGCGGTTATGGGCCGGCAGCCTGGAGCGGCGGCGCAGCCAGCTGCGGTGGTGATCTTCGCTATATACCGCCTGCAGGGTGAAGCGATGGATATCCGCCACCACCGGCCCTTCCACTTCCACCGCATAGTCCTGTTTGGCCTCCGGGCCGTAATCGCTCAGGTGCTCGGCGGAAAAATTGATGCCGCCGATAAAGGCCGTCAGGCCGTCCACCACCACGATTTTGCGATGCAGGCGGCGAAACATGTTGGTGCGCAAGCCCATAAACGCCGGGCGGGGATCGTAATAGCGAAAACGCACCCCGGCGGAGGTCAGGGCGCCGACATAGGCGTCGGACAAATTCGCCGAGCCGTAACCGTCGACCATTAATTCCACCCGCACCCCGCGTTCCGCCGCGGCGATCAGGTTTTTTTGCAACGCTTTGCCGACCTTATCCTCGAACAGGATAAACGTTTCCACCAGTACTTCTTTCGTCGCCTGGCCGATACGCTCGTATAGGGCAGGGAAAAACGCTTCGCCGTTTTCCAGCAAGGTAATGCGGTTGCCGTCGCGCCACTCCATATTCATGCTCATAAACAAATCTCCACGGCGAGGGGGGCATGATCGGATAAGTGCGACCATGGCTGGTTGGCCAGGGAGGTCGGCGCGGTGATACCGGCATTTTTGACATAAATACGATCCAGGCGCAGCAGGGGGAAACGGGCGGGAAAGGTACGGGCGGGACGCCCGCGCGCCTGGGTGAATACCTCGGTCAGGCCGGCTTCGCGGCGCAAAAGCGCGTTGGCCTGCTGGCGCCAGTCGTTAAAGTCGCCGGCCACCACCAGCGGCGCGTCCGCCGGCAGCGTGGCGATATGCCTGCTCATGCGCAGCATTTGCTCCCGGCGATGCTTTTCCTTCAGTCCCAAATGCACGCAAATCACATGCAGTTGCAGTTCACGTCCGGGCACCTGTAGCACGCAGTGCAGCATGCCGCGTTTCTCGGTGCCGTCGATGGACACATCCAGATTGTTCTGGCTGGTGATGGGGAACCGGGAAAGCAGCGCGTTGCCGTGATCGCCATCGGGATAGACCGCATTGCGCCCATAGGCGAAATCGGTCCATATGGTGTCGGCCAGGAATTCATACTGCGGTACCACCGGCCAGTTTTCGAAACGCTGTGAATGCTTTTCGTGCGCGCCCAGGACTTCCTGGAGAAAGACGATATCGGGAGCAACGGTACGCACCGCCTCGCGCAGCTCCGGCAGGATAAAACGCCGGTTAAAGGCGGCAAAACCTTTATGGGTATTGATGGTCAGTACCTTAAAGGAAAATCCCTGCTCCGCCTGCGGCACGCCCGGCGCATCGTTATTGTGGTGATATTCCGTTCGAAGCATGGTAGCGAACCCCTGCAAAATTAAGCGACAAAAACCCACTCCCCGTGATAACGCGGGCTAAGTAAGTAAGAAGTAATTATTAATAAGTGTGCTTAATATCTTAGCTGCTGCGGAACAACCTCGCCAAGATTGAGCGGGTTTGTTAATTCCCTGTGTCATAAAAATGCCATCCTGGTTACGTAGACTTACAGATTATTAAATTCAGACATATTCGTCCCCCCGGCTGGCTACAGGAGTGTTATTTATGCCGCATCCGCAACGTCCCTTACTTTCCCTCGTTTTTACCCTCGCACTGGTGGGCGGCAACGCCCTGTTGGCGCCTGAGGCGGCCGGCGCCGAAAGCCCGCGCGCGGCGCAGGGTGATATTACCCAGCCCGGCGGCGCCCGCCGGCTGCAGGCGGACCAGACCGAGGCGCTGAAGGCGGCGCTGACCAACCGGCGGGCAAAAAACGTTATCCTGTTGATTGGCGACGGCATGGGGGATTCGGAAATCACCGCCGCGCGCAACTACGCGCTCGGGGCGGGCAACGCGTTCCCCGGCATTGACGCGCTGCCGCTGACCGGTCAATACACCCACTACGCGCTGGATAAGACCAGCCATAAACCCGGCTACGTCACCGATTCGGCGGCGTCCGCCACCGCGTGGTCCACAGGGGTGAAAACCTATAACGGCGCGCTGGGGGTCGATGTGTTCGGCAAGGACCATATGACCATCCTGGAACTGGCTAAAACGGCCGGCAAAGCCACCGGCAACGTGTCCACCGCCGAGCTGGAAGACGCCACCCCGGCGGCGCTGGTGGCTCACGTCGGCTCGCGCAAATGCTACGGCCCGGTCGTCACCAGTAAGGATTGCCCGGCCCAGGCGCTGGAAAACCAGGGGCGAGGCTCCATTGCCGAACAGCTGCTGGCGGCCCGCGCCGACGTTACCCTGGGCGGCGGCGGCAAAACCTTCGGCGAAATCGCGAAAGCCGGCGAGTGGCAAGGTAAAACCCTGCGGGAACAAGCCGTGGCGCGCGGCTATCAGCTGGTGGGCGATCTGGACGGCCTGCGGGGCGTGACCCTGGCCAACCAGGATAAACCGCTGCTGGGCCTGTTCGCCGAAGGCAATATGCCGGTGCGCTGGCAAGGCCCGAAAGCCGTCTATCACGGCAATATCGACCAGCCGCCGGTAACCTGCGTCGATAATCCCGCGCGCGGCGCCGGGGTGCCTACCCTGGCGGCGATGACGCAAAAAGCCATCGAGCTGCTCAATGTCAATCCGAACGGTTTTTTCCTGCAGGTTGAAGGCGCATCCATCGATAAGCAGGATCATGCCGCCAACCCGTGCGGCCAGTTCGGCGAGACGGTGGACCTGGACGAAGCGGTGCAAAAGGCGCTGGAATTCGCCCGCGCCGACGGCAACACGCTGGTGGTGGTGACCGCCGATCACGCCCACTCCAGCCAGATTATCGAAGCGGACGCCAAGGCTCCCGGCCTGACCCAGGCGCTGACCACCAAAGACGGCGCGGTGATGGCCATCAGCTACGGCAATTCCGAAGACCCCGAGTCCCAAGGCCACACCGGCACCCAGTTGCGCATCGCCGCCTTTGGTCCGTACGCGGGCAATGTGGCCGGTCTGACCGACCAGACCGATTTGTTCTATACCATGCGCGACGCGCTGGGCATTCAATAATACCTTCCGCCCGGTAAGCGCGGAAATGGACCCGGGGAGCGCGCCATGGCGTGTCAACCCCGGCCATTTTCCACCGCCGGGAAGGGGTTTGAGCACAGTGAGACTTGCCTAAACCCGCCATTTTCTTTAGCCTGCGAACTGGCTCCTCTCCCATAAGATCAGATGACATGTCCGAGCAAAGCGCGCCCGCGCTGAAGGAAATCTTTAACCATGCCCGGTTGCGCGATATCGCGGCGCAAACCGCCGCCGTCCATCCCGGTTTTGACAGCGCCCGTTTCCTGGCCGCCACCGCCGAGGGACTTGATGCGCTATCGCTGATGGCGCGCCTGCGGCGGGTTAGCGTTTGCCTGCACGACGGACTGCCTTCGGATTTAGCGCCGGCGCTGGCGATTTTACGCCGGTTGGCGCCCCGCCTGGACAATCGGTTTGTCACCCTGGTATTGCCGGAGTATGTGGCGATGTACGGGCTTGAAGATTTCGATCTCTCGATGGAGGCCCTGCGCTTTTTTACCCCCTTCGGCTCTGCGGAATTTGCCGTACGCCCGTTCCTGCGCCAGGATCTGGCCCGCGGGCTGGCGCTGATGGAGCGCTGGTCGCGCGACGATAACGAACACGTCCGCCGGCTGGCCAGCGAAGGCAGCCGACCGCGCCTGCCCTGGTCGTTTCGCCTGGAAGCGCTAAGGGCCGACCCATCGCCGGTTAAAGCGATCCTCGATAACCTGCGCGCCGATCCCAGCCTGTATGTGCGTAAATCCGTGGCCAATCACCTTAACGACATCACCAAGGATCATCCCGATTGGGTCATGGATCTGCTGGAGGGATGGGAACTGCATCATCCGCCCACCGCCTGGATCGCCCGCCATGCGCTGCGCAGCCTGATCAAGCAAGGGGATCGGCGGGCGCTGGGGTTGATTGGCGCCGGGCAGGCGGCGCAGGTCAGCCTGGAGGACATGCGGGTAAGCCCCGCGGACATCCGGCTGGGCGACAAAGTGACCGTCGCGTTCAGGCTGCGCTCGACCTCGCCCCTGCCGCAGCGGCTGGTGATTGATTACGCCATACATTATGTTAAAAAATCCGGCGGCACATCGGCCAAGGTATTTAAACTGAAAACCCTGACGCTGGCGCCGCTCGCCAGCGTCGAAATTAGCCGCAGCCAGGCCATACGCGACTTTACCACCCGCGTGCACTATGCCGGCAAACATGCCGTGGAGGTGTTTATCAATGGCGAATGCCTGGCGCGCGGGGCGTTTAGCCTTGTTTAACGCTACAGGGGTTTCACCATATTCACCCCGGTGACCCGGAAACCGCATTCATCATACAGCGCCCGGGCGCCGGGATTATCGGCCGCCACCCGCAGACCCAGCTCGGTCACGCCCTGAGCGCGCAATTGCCTATCCAGCTGCGCCAGCGCGTCGCGACCCAGGCCCCGGCGGCGCCAGGCCGGCAGGATGAAGAAGTCCAGGATATAGGCCGTCTTGTTTTTACATCCAATCCATAAATACCCCGCCACCGGCGGTTCATCCGGTGAGTCCACCGCGTCGCCCGCCTCGATGCACAACAGCTGGTTATCCGGCGTCGCCATTCCCCGCGGTAAATACCCGTCAATGCTGGCGATGGCGTTGATCCTGCCCTGCTCGATGCCGTAACCGTGGTTGGCGCTCAGATCGCGGGCATATTCCCCGATAAAAAGCCGGCGATAATCGATAAACTCTCCGGCGGTCATGTTCCTTAATTTAATCATAGCGCTATCCGTCCGATTAGGGTGCTTTGCCGCGCCGCCCTGTCCTGGTCCATGGCAAAATGACCGCGGCTATCGGTAAATCATAAACCGCTTACCCCGCCGTCGACAATCAATTCGCTGCCCACGACAAACGCCGATTCGTCACAAGCCAGATAGACCGCCGCCTTGGCCAGCTCCAGCGGCGTGCCCAGCCGGCCGAGCGGCACCAGTTGCCTGATTTGCGCCAGCAGTGCCGCGTAAGCCTCTCCGTCCAGACCCAGTTTTTCCAGCGCCGGGGTTTGCGTCGGTCCGGGGCTTAAACTGTTGACCCGGATGCCGCGCGCCAGCAGTTCCCCCGACAGGGTACGGGAAAGCGACAGCAGCGCGGCTTTGCTGGCGGCATACGGGCTGCTTTGCGGCAGGCCGATATGCGCGCTGACCGAACCACATAAAATGACCGAAGCCTGAGCATGCAGCAGCGGCAACAGCGCCTGCACCAGGAAAAACGGTCCTTTCAGGTTGGTTGCCATCAGGCGGTCCCAGCCGGCTTCATCCCACGCCTCCAACGGACGGTGGGTCACATCGGCGGCATTGATGAGCAGCACATCCAGCCGGGGCCACAGGGCGGAAAGCGTCTGCGCCAGGGCACGCTGACAGGCCATATCGCCCGCGTCGCTTCGCAGGCATACCACCCCGTCGCCCAACGCCGCGGCGGCGCGCGCCAGCGCATCGGCGTTACGTCCGGTAATGGCGACGGTGGCGCCTTCAGCCAGGAACTGACGGGCGGTTTCCAGTCCGATGCCGCTGGTGCCGCCGGTGATTAAGGCAAATTTATCGGCTAAACGGTGCATTTTTATTCCTCTGGCCGGTGAAAAATGCCATTATTTATATGATAGTATTAAAATGATAGTAGGTACCAATAGGATACTAAAGAGGCAAGGGGGATGAAATGACGGGCAGGACGATTGCGCAACCGAAAAAAAATGTACCGCCGCCGGCGTTAACGCCCTGCCCGATGATCACTTTTGTCGATCTGGTGGCCGGTAAATGGGCCATCCCCATCCTGTACCGGCTGATCGTTATCGACGCCCCGGTGCGGTTTGGCGAACTGCAGCGCGGGGTTTATCCGATCACGCAAAAGGAGCTGACGCGCCAGCTGCGCGCGTTTGAAACCAAGGGCCTGGTGCGGCGCACCCCATTTGCCGAGATCCCGCCCCGGGTTGAATACCAGGTCACCGCCCTGGGCAAAACGCTGAAGGCGCCGCTGCAATCCCTGGCGGCATGGGTCAACGCCCACCAGGAGGATTTAAGGACATAAGCCATGGCCAACAGGCTTACAGCGCCGCGCGGGGCAGATCGCTTAGCCGGGTGGTGTAGGCCGGCGACAGCATTGCGCGTTTCATTTGCCACTCCCGGCGGATGCCCTGCCCGGCAAACCAGATTTGCCCCCTGCCCGCGCGATTGACCTTATCCAGCGTCGCCATCAGCGCTTCGGCGTTAACGCGCGGCTGATATTGGTCGAACAGGCCGAGCTGCGCCACCCCCCGATCGAAAAAGTCGCCCAGCACGATGCCGGCCTTTAGATAACGCCGCCCTTCAAGCCAGATGCCATCCAGGCACCGCAGCGCCTGGGCGATGATATCCCGTGAATCGTTGGTCGGGACGGGAATGCGGCCGGTGGCCTGGTTGGCGTAATGGATTTCCCCGGCCGCGTGCGGGCTGGTGCGGATAAAAACCGATACCTGCCGGCAAAACTGCTGTTCCGCGCGCAGTTTTTCCGCCGCGCGCGCGGCATAGCTGCATACCGCCTCGCGCATATCCTGGTAGCGGGTGACGCGGGAGCTAAAACTGCGGCTACAGATAATCTGCTGCTTCACCGCCGGCATTTCCTCCACCTCCAGACAGGGCTCGCCACACAGTTCCCGCACCGTGCGCTCCAGCACCACGCTGAAATTCTTGCGGATAAACGCCGGATGGGCATCCGCCAACTGCAGCGCCGTGCCGATGCCCATCGTGCGCAGCGTTTTACCCAGCCGCCGCCCGACGCCCCACACTTCCTCCACCGGCATCAGCGCCATAAGCTTACGCTGGCGCAGCGGCGAGGAAAGATCCACCACGCCGCCGGTTTTACTCCACTGCTTGGCCGCATGGTTGGCAAGCTTGGCCAGCGTTTTGCTGGGGGCGATCCCCACCCCGGAATTCAGCTGGGTGCACTGCCGAAGGGTTTGCTGCACCTTGCGGCCGAACCGCTCCAGCGACATGCAGTGGCCAACGCCGGTAAGATTAAGAAAAGCTTCATCGATACTGTAGATTTCAACCGACGGCGCCATCTCCTCCAGCAGCGTCATCACCCGGTGCGACATATCGGCATACAGGCCGTAATTGCTGGAAAACACCGTCACGCCGTGTTGTTCAAGCAGCCGGCTTATCTTGAAATAGGGCGCGGCCATATCTATGCCGAGCCGTTTGGCGGCGGCGGAGCGGGCGATGACGCAGCCGTCGTTATTGCTCAACACCACCACCGGCCGGCCGCGCAGTTCCGGTCGGAATACCGTCTCGCACGAGGCGTAAAACGCATTGATATCCACCAGCGCGTACATGGCTATAGCGCCGCATAGATGATGAACGTCACCACCCCGAAGATGTCCACCTGGCTGTCTTCGGTGATGGCAATGGGGGCGAAGGCGGGGTTCATCGGCATCAGCCGCGCGCGGGGATGAAGCTGCAGGCGCTTGACGGTAAAACCGCCGTCGACGGAGGCGATAACGATATTGTCGTGGCCGGGTTTGAGGGAACTGTCCACCACCAGGATATCCCCTTCATGGATATTACCCTCAATCATCGATTCGCCGGTGGCGCGGACAAAATAGGTGCTGGCGGGATGGCGTACGCAGATGGCGTTGATATCCAGCCGGTTTTCCACATAATCCTGCGCCGGGCTGGGAAAACCCGCGGCCACCCGATCGCCAAAAAACGGCAGCGGGACGGCATCGCTATCCTGCGCCGTGGAATAGATTATCATCATGAGCACTCCAGATACTGTATTTTTATACAGTATAAGAGTATGCAAGTACTTATGGGAAGCCGGAATCAGCGCCGCCAAGGCAAGCGGCTGATAACCATGGCATTTAAAAATCACCCGCTTAATGTCGGCGGACGCAAGCCCTGAGCGATGATTTGTATGATAAAACGAGAGCAAGATCATACTTTTGGTTCTTAAAAACCCTTTTTATTATGCGACTTTGTTCGGGAACAACATTTTCCGCCTGTTTTTCGCGCACTATGGTCCAATGAATTGTAACCACAGTCATCATCAGACCTTATGGCAATGTGGGTGCAACGCTTTATGAGCGCAATGTGACGGGTGAGAAATGAAAAACAAAACATTAACTCTGCTTGGCGAAGCCGCCATCAGCCGGCGCAGCCTGGTAAAAGGCGGCGTGGCGACCGGGGGATTGCTGTTGGCCAGCAGCGCGCTGCAGCTTCCTTTCCTGTTTGCCCGCGCGGCCGAAACTCCGGCCATGCCCGCGGGAAGCGCCGACAAAGTGGTCTGGAGCATGTGTTCGGTCAATTGCGGCAGCCGCTGCGCGCTCAGGCTGCACGTGCGCGACGATGAAGTCTATTGGGTGGAAACCGATAACACCGGCCGCGATGAATACGGCGATCATCAGGTGCGCGCCTGCCTGCGCGGCCGCTCCATGCGCCGCCGCATGAACCACCCGGAACGGCTGAAATATCCGATGAAACGGGTGGGCGAACGCGGCGAAGGCAAATTCCAGCGCATCAGCTGGGATGAAGCCCTGGACACCATTGCCGATAATCTCAAGCGTATCGTCAAGGATTACGGCAACGAAGCGGTGTATATCAATTATTCCTCCGGCGTCACCGGCGCCAATTTCGCCCGCTCCTCGCCCTCGGGCTCGCTCATTACCCGTTTGATGAACTGCTACGGCGGCTACCTCAATCAGTACGGCACCTACAGCACCGCCCAGATCAACGCCGCCATGCCCTACACCTACGGCAGCAACGACGGCAACAGTACTTCGGACATCGCCAATAGCAAGCTGGTGGTGATGTTCGGCAACAATCCGGCGGAGACCCGCATGAGCGGCGCCGGCATCACCTACCATCTTGAACAGGCGCGCGAACGCTCCAACGCGCGGATGATCGTCATCGATCCGCGCTATACCGATACCGCCGCCGGGCGCGAGGATGAATGGATCCCCATCCGTCCCGGCACCGACGCGGCGCTGGTATCGGCGATTGCCTGGGTGTTGATCACGGAAAACCTGGTGGATCAGGCGTTTCTGGACGCCTACTGCGTCGGTTATGACGAAAAAACCCTGCCGGCCGGCGCGCCGGCCAACGGCCATTACAAAGCCTATATCCTCGGTCAGGGCGACGACGGCATCGCCAAGACGCCGGAATGGGCCGAGAGGATCACCAGTATCCCCCGCGATCGTATTATCAAGCTGGCGCGTGAAATCGGTTCGACCAAACCGGCCTATATCTGCCAGGGCTGGGGTCCGCAGCGCCAGGCCAACGGCGAACAGACCGCGCGCGCCATCGCCATGCTGCCGATCCTCACCGGCAACGTCGGCATCAACGGCGGCAACAGCGGCGCCCGCGAGTCCACCTACACCATTACCATCGAACGGCTGCCGGTATTGACCAATCCGGTGAAAACCCAGATCCCGGTATTTTTATGGACCGACGCCATCTCACGCGGCAAGGAAATGACGGCGTTAAAAGATGGCATAAAAGGCAGGGACCGGCTTGAAGTGCCGGTTAAATTTATCTGGAACTACGCCGGCAATACCCTGGTCAACCAGCATTCGGATATCAATCGCACCCACGAAGTCCTGAAAAACGAACGCGATTGCGAAACGATCGTGGTGATTGAAAACTTTATGACCTCATCGGCGAAATACGCCGATATCCTGTTGCCGGACCTGATGACCACCGAACAGGAGGATATCGTCCCCAATGATTATGCCGCCAATATGGGCTATCTGATTTTCGGCCAGCCCGCCACCACGGCAAAATTCGAGCGCCGCTCGATTTATCAGATTACCAGCGATATCGCCCGGCGCCTCGGCGCTGATGTGGCGCAGAAATTTACCGAAGGACGCAGCCAGTCCGAATGGCTGCAATTTTTATATGCCAAAATGCGGGCCAAGGATCCTCTGCTGCCCTCCTATGAACAGTTGAAAGCCCAGGGCATCTATAAACGCCAGGATCCCGACGGCCATTTTGTCGCCTACCGTAAGTTCCGCGAGGACCCGGCGGCCAATCCGCTGAAAACCCCGTCCGGCAAAATTGAAATCTATTCGGCGGCGTTAGCGCAGCTGGCCGCCACCTGGCAGCTACAGGCGGATGAAAGCATCAGCCCGCTGCCCCGCTATGTGCCCACCTTCGAGGGCTGGGACGATCCTTTGCGCGCGCGCTTTCCGCTGCAGATGGCCGGTTTCCACTATAAGGCGCGCACCCACTCCAGCTACGGCAATATCGACGTGCTGCGGGCCGCCTGCCCGCAGGAAGTGTGGATCAATCCTCTCGATGCCGAAAGCCGGGGCATCCGCAACGGCGATAAGGTACGGGTGTTCAACGACCGGGGCGAGATCAGGATCGACGCCAAGGTGACGCCGCGCATCCTGCCCGGCGTTACCGCCGTCAGCCAGGGCGCTTGGCATCAGGCCGATATGGCCGGGGATAAAATCGATCACGGCGGCTGCATCAATACCCTGACCACGCAGCGTCCATCGCCGCTGGCCAAGGGCAACCCGCAGCATACCAATCTGATACAGATCGAGAAGGTGTAGTAAATGAGCACGCAATACGGTTTTTATATTGATTCGAGCCGCTGCACCGGCTGCAAGACCTGCGAGCTGGCCTGCAAGGATTACAAGAACCTGGGGCCGGATGTCAGTTTCCGCCGCATCTATGAGTATGCCGGCGGTACCTGGCAGGCGGACGGCGCGGGCTATCGCCAGGATGTGTTCGCTTATTACCTGTCCATCGCCTGTAATCATTGCGAGGATCCCGCCTGCGTCAAAGTATGCCCGAGCGGCGCCATGCACAAAGGCGAAGACGGTTTTGTGGTGGTCAACGAGGATATCTGTATCGGCTGCCGCTACTGTCATATGGCCTGTCCCTACGGCGCGCCGCAGTTTAACGAAGCCAAGGGGCATATGACCAAATGCGACGGCTGCCATGAGCGCGTGGCGGAAGGACTTAAGCCGATCTGCGTGGAATCCTGCCCGCTGCGCGCGCTGGATTTGGCGCCCATCGGCGAACTGCGCGACAAATATGGCGACCTGGCCGACGTGGCGCCGCTGCCGGCGGCGCATTTCACCATGCCCAACCTGGTGATCAAGGCCAATGCCAACAGTCGCCCGCAGGGCGACACCACCGGCTTCCTCGCCAATCCAAAGGAGGTGTGATATGGGTAACGGATGGCATGAATGGCCGCTGATGTTTTTTACCGTGGCGGGCCAGAGCGTAATCGGCGGTTATCTGGTGATGGCCATGGTGCTGCTGGCCGGCAACCTGACCGTGCAGCAGGCGCGGCGGGTACATCTGGCCATGTTTTTCCTGTGGCTGCTGATGGGGCTGGGATTTATCGCCTCAATGATGCACCTGGGCTCGCCGATGCGCGCCATGAACGCGCTTAACCGCCTCGGCGCCTCGCCGCTAAGCAATGAAATCGCCACCGGCTCGCTGTTTTTCGCCCTCGGCGGCATCTACTGGCTGATGGCGGTGCTTAACCGCATGCCGCTGGCGCTTAACAAGATCTGGCTGGTGATGACCGCGCTGTCGGGCCTGGTATTTCTTTATGCCATGGGCCGGGTGTATATGATTGATACCGTCCCCACCTGGGACAATCTGTATACCCCGCTCGGTTTTGTGCTGACGGTGTTTATCGGCGGTCCGCTGCTGGGCTACCTGCTGCTGCAGGCGGCCGGCATCCGGGGGCCGGGCTGGCGCTACCTGCCCTGGGTCAGCGTTATCGCGGTGGTGATAAGCGTGGCGGCGGTAATGATGCAGGCCGCCGGACTGGCCGCCATCCACAGTTCGGTGCAGCAGGCCTCGACGCTGGTACCCGATTACGGCTTGCTGATGGCCGGCCGGGTGCTGCTGCTGGCGCTCGGACTGGCCTGCTGGCTATGGCCGGTGGCGCGCGGCAATACGCCGCCGTTGGCGGGCCTGACGCTGGGGCTGGCGCTGGTGCTCGGCGGCGAGCTTATCGGCCGGGCGGTATTCTACGGCCTGCATATGACGGTGGGCATGGCGATTGCCGGTTAGGGGCGACGAGATGAGTGAGATGAATATGGCCCTTACCGGGCGCACGCTGGGGGCCTTGCTGTATTACCCGCCCCTGTCGGCGCAAAACGCCGGGCTGTTGACAGCGCTGGCGGCGCCGGCATGGGAGCGGGAATGGCCGGTCGGGGGCGGCGTAAAAGACGCGGCGGCGCTTATTCGCCAGGGCCTGGCCGCGCCTTGGCATGACGCTTTGGAGGAGACCTTTCAAAACCTGTTTATCGGCCCCTATGCCCTGCCCGCTCCGCCCTGGGGATCGGTTTATCTCGACAAGGAGAGCGTGTTGTTTGGCGAATCCACCGTGGCGCTGCGCCGCTGGCTGGCGCAGGAAGGCATCGCCTCCCTACGGCAGGACGGCGAGCCGGAGGACCATATCGGCCTGCTGCTGATGCTTGCCGCCTGGCTGGCGGAAAATAATGAAAGCGTGCTGGACGCCCTGCTGGAGCAGCATATATTACCCTGGTCGGGACGCTACCTGGAATTGCTGGAACAAGGCACGGAGCATCCGTTCTATCGGGGCCTGGCGCGCCTGGCCAGCCTGACGCTTGAAGACTGGCGGCAACGGCGGGATTTGCAATGGCTGAAGAGGGAATTGTGGCGTTGATGGCCGCATGATACGATCAACATTATGCTATCCGTGTAGGGCAATGGGTCCTGGATTATGCTTTTTGGATAGTCAGCCCAGGCATGCTGTGGTCGCCGTCGAAACGCGCGCCCTCTTTGAGGATCAACGTGCAAGTAGCACCGTCGAACTGAAGCGCTTTCACGACCGTGCCTTTCCCGAGCGTGATAACTTTTTCTTGCGCGGGGGCGGCGTACTGGCCTGTAGCGAGATTGTGTGTAGGATTCCCGGGTTCGTATCTTACACCATTTATCATGATAATATTATTACAACCGCCAACTTGCACGTAGGGGCTACAAAATATATTTTTTTTGCCCCCCACCATAATCACGCCGCTAGAAATTGTATTCACATTAGAATTATCATTATCTTTCAATTTTATAGTGCCAATATTCGATCCCGCGCCAATATGTAAATCACTTGAGTTTATTTCAAGTGTCTCATTTATTGTAGAGTTTTCTATAGATAAATGCCCTGTAATGAGGGTGACGCTGCCCGTGACAAGACTGTTGTTTAGCGTAATATTTCCTGAAATAACCTTTAGCGATGTTGCGGTTGAATCATACATTTTTATGGCACCCGACGTCGATGAAATATGATTACCCACCGCTTTATGGGAGAGGTTTATGTGTCCTGAGATATTAATAACATTATTTACATGAACCTTTTCACACTGAATACCCCCACTTACATTACTTGCATCACAGTCAATCTTTCCTCCTTTCAAAGCAATGTGGCCACTCACATTTTTGATGGTTTTGCGGGACGCGCCCGCCTGGGTATAACAGTTCTCCAACGTTATATCGCTATTAATTCTATTAACGTCCGAATCAAGGCATGTATTAACAAGATTAACTGCTTGCTCGTTATTGCTTGTGAAACTTATGCTTGGATGTGCGCCCGTAATAACTGTAAAAGACCCATTGATGTTCATTAATCATTTTCCATATATAGTTTAAATTGCATCGCCATAATAATATGATGGCAATCAGTAAAGGATTTAACTGTAGAAAAGTATTCAGTACCAAAAAAGAAGTGTATCGGACTCAGATTAAACCCTCATTAAATAACATCAACTTTACATTCGCGATAAATCACCTGCGCAGTATTGACGAAGGCCCCAATAAGCATGTCGCTAGCGGATTGTGTGTTGCCACGCATAATGTTAAGTTTTAAGTCATCGATTTAAATCATAACTCAAAACAAGGGCCGTGATGGCCCCGGTGATTGATAATCATTCCATCGGCAATAGGGTATTAGCAACATGACGCCTCGCTCCGCATTGCGCGACCTATCGTTTTCCGCCGTCATCGCCGGTTTTATCGCCGTACTGGTGGGCTACGCCAGCTCGGCGGCCATCGTGTTTCAGGCGCTCCAGGCGGCGGGAGCCGGCACGGAGCAGATCGGCGGCTGGCTGACGATGCTGGGCCTGGGGATGGGCATGACCTCGCTTGGCCTGTCGCTCTATTATCGCGCGCCGATCCTTACCGCCTGGTCGACGCCCGGCGCGGCGCTGCTGGTCACCAGTCTGCCGGGCTACTCGGTTAACGAAGCCGTCGGCGTGTTTATCTTTGCCTCCGGACTGATTTTGCTATGCGGCGTTACCGGGCTGTTCGCCCGGCTGATGCAGCGGATTCCCCAGGCGATTTCGGCGGCGATGCTGGCGGGAATACTGCTGCGTTTCGGACTGGATGCGTTTATTGCGCTGCAAAGTCATTTTGCGCTGGCGGCGGGGATGTGCCTGGCCTTTTTCCTGACGCGGCGTCTGGCGCCGCGCTATGCCGTCGTGGCGGCGCTTGGCGTCGGCCTGGCCGTTGCCGGCCTGCAGGGCCAGATGACCTTCGCCGGTAAGCCTCTGACCTTCGCCGCCCCGCATTTTATCATGCCACATTTTACCCTCTCCTCGCTGATGGGCGTCGGCATGCCTTTTTTTCTTGTCACCATGGCCTCGCAAAATGCCCCGGGCATCGCCACCCTGAAAGCCGCCGGCTATCGCGTGCCGACCTCGCCGCTGATCGCCTGGACCGGGCTGGCATCGCTGGTCCTGGCGCCCTTTGGCGGGTTTTCGGTATGCATCGCCGCGATTACCGCCGCGATTTGCATGAGCCCGGAGGCCCATCCCGACCCGGCGCGCCGGTATATGGCCGCCGCCGCCGCGGGAGGGGCCTATCTGCTGGCCGGCCTGTTCGGCGGCTCCATCGGCATGGTATTCAGCGCCCTGCCCGCGGCGCTTATCCATACCATCGCCGGACTGGCGCTGCTGGGCACCATTGCCGGCAGCCTGCATCGCGCTTTGCTTGAGGACACGCACCGGGACGCCGCCATCGTCACCTTTTTACTGACCGCGTCCGGCGTCGGTTTTTTCGGCATCGGCAGCGCCTTTTGGGGACTGGCGGGGGGTATTATCACCTGGGGCATTCTGGCGCTTCCGGGTAAGACAAAATAAGCGCAAACACTCCCCGCCGGTACCCATAACGACGTTCACCGCGTCGCCAAGCCGTTGCTACCGCTTCCGGCGGCACCCGTCTCTCCATGCCCGCGCCAACATTACGCAAGACGCCCGTCACACATGGTCAGCACCCGGTTGGCGTATCCAGACGCTTCCTGTGAATGCGTCACCATCACCACGGTCGTGCCTTCCCGGTTGATTTTCTTCAACTGTTCCAGTACGTCGCGGCTGTTTTTACTGTCCAGATTGCCGGTGGGCTCGTCCGCCAGTATCAGCCCCGGACGGGATACCATCGCCCTGGCGATGGCCACCCGCTGCTGCTGGCCGCCGGAGAGCTGCGCCGGATGATGCCCGGCGCGATGCGTCAGGCCGAACACCGCCAGGATCTGGTCGACCCTTTGCCGGCGTTCCGGCTTCGGCACGCCGCGGTATTGCAGCGGCAAGGCCACATTGTCATAAACCGACATGGAGGAAATCAGGTTAAACGATTGGAAAATATAGCCGATAAGCCGGCGTCTCAACGCGATCCTCCGCGCATACCCCAAGGCCGCCACATTTTCCCCGGCCAGGAACAGCCGGCCTTCATCGAGGGATTCAAACATGCCCAGCACATTCAGCAGGGTGGATTTGCCGGAGCCGGACGGCCCCATGATGGCGAGAAAGTCCCCGGCGACCACGCTAAGATCCGCCTGGTTTAGCGCCAGGGTCCTGATGGTCCTGGTGGTATAGAATTTGCCGCCTTTTTCCAGTTTTATCATATTAGTCAAACTCTATGATATTGGATTTTTCGTAGTCGTTATCGGCAAAGGTCACCACCTGTTGCCCTTCGGTCAGGCCGCTGATGATTTCCGCCTGCGCCGCCCCCTGGCGCTTTACCCGCACCGGTGTTTTCACCGCCCGGCGGTTGTTTTCATCAAACACATAGACCAGCGCCTGGCCTTGGTTGAAAAATACCGCTTCGGCCGGGGTGAGCAGCGCGTCCCGCCGCGAACTCAGGAAAACATGCAGATCGATGGACTGCCCGCGTTTGAGAACAATTTGCAGCGGCCGGGACGGCCGTAGCCGGGCTTTGAATTTGCCGTTGTCCACGACGGACGAGACCGATTCCACGGTCAGGGGAATTTCGCCGCCGCCGGCCTGCGCCACGACATTGATCCGCGGCTGGATTTTATCCAGATAATATTCGCTGAAATCGGCTTCAAAATAGTAAGAATGCAGGTTGTCGACCACGGTGACTTTATCGCCGGGTTTGATCTGCTGGCCGATTTTAATATCCAGCGACGAGAGCGTGCCTTCTATGGGCGATACGATGATCAACTGCTCCAGCCCGCCCTTAATCAAATCCACCAATTTGACCAGGCGTTTAATGGACCTGTCGATCTCCTGGAATTGCTGCGGCAGGATTTGATCCTGCTGGCGATCGTGCCCGGACAAAATGGCGCAGGTTTTTTCCCAATGCGCCAATTCGTCCAGCAGATCCTCATACCTGGCCTTTTCAATGATGGCGTTTTCGAAAAGCTTTTTATTGCGCCGGATATCCTTGACCAGCTTTTGCCGGTTGTAATGGGATTTTTGCAGCTCCACTTTGGTGTCGCGGCTGTTTCGCTCTAAAAGCATGCGCATATTGCGCAAGTTGTTGATCTGCTCGGTGGCGTCGGCGATGCGCGACGTGACCTGCAGGACAAAATCATAATTGGACAGGCGGGCGATAATCTCGCCTTTTTTGACATAATCGGAAGAAGCCTTGTTGATTTCCACCACCTTTCCCCCGCGTTCGGTGGACACGATGACGCTTTCGTTAGGGATGGCGATGGCGCGGGTGATCAGGGTATCGGTATAGGCGCCGCGCGTTACCGGATGAAGGGTTACGTTTGCCAGCGGCATCCGCAGGTAATCATCGGTGGTGGCCAGTTTATACAGCCACCCGCACAGCAGCATAAACAGCGCGGCGGCGCACCAGGCGATCCAGCCGGCGCGCAAATGGACGCCAGGTTTTTTATCCAGCTTTACATCCATGGCGCTTCCCTGTGACTCGGGCGCGATCCGGCCAGCAGGGCCATGACCATTACCGCCATCACGGCCAGCGCCATGATCATCAGCGCGGCAAAGGCATAGGCATAGGTCAGGCCGGAGATGACTTCATACTGGCGCAGCCACCGCCGGAGGAAAACAAAACCGACGGCAAAGGAAAACAGCAGCGCCGCCGCCAGCGGCGGCAGGTTTTGCCGCAGAAAAAATGCCGTACCGGTATAGACGGAGCCGCCCACCGCCGCCATTATCAACAGGGTTTGCTTGAGCCGGCGGGCTTCCGACAGCCCGACAGCCATTGCGCTCGCCAGCATCAGGAACAGGGAGAGCACGGCGGCAAGCCTTATCACCCTCAGGATCATCAGGCTGTTTTCAACCTGATCGGCATGCAGCTCCTCCACCGTGCGCATAGTCATGTCCGCCAGCCCATATCCGCTGAGCAGCGAGATGATGCGGGCCCGCTGCGCCGCGGTGGAAAAACGGATGACGGCATATTTTTCCACCCGATCGTTAATAAACAGCATCAGCGGCGGCGGCTGCCGGGTGCGTTCCCCCAGGTAGAAATTATCGACGACGCGCAGCACGCGCAGCCTGCGCTTCGCGCCGTCCACCTCGGCATAAAACGGGGTATTAAGCGTTTCGTCATAGGAGGATAACCCCATCCGCGCCATAAAGGAGCGGGTAACAATCACGTGGCGGACGGCCGGGTCTTCGCTTACCGCAATGGCATTCTCCCCGCCGCCCAGGGTTTCAAGCCCCCAGACCCGGGGGAAATTTCGGTCGATGTCGATTGCGCTGGCGGTGACGAACTGCTCACCGGCCCGCTGGCGCGCGTGCTGCACGGTAATCAGGGTGCGCGCGCGGTCAAAGGGACGCCAGCTGCTCAAGGCGATATTCGAGCCGCCGGCATCCTCCTTCAGGCGGTTTTGCAGCGCGCGCAAGCTTTCAAGCGAGTTAAGCCGCTCATTGGGTTCAAACGTCAGCAGGTTTTTTTGGTAGCCGAAATCGGCATCCATAGCATAACGATGCTGCGCCGCCGCACCGGCCCAGACATAGACCATCGCGCCGGAAATAAGCAGTTGCGTCATAAGCGTTAGCCGGTTGAGATAATACGCCGCCATGGTATCGTGCCGGTTATCCGCGCCCTCCCGGTCTGCGGACAACGCAAAAAAATAGTGATAAAGCAGATGCGACGCCATCACCACGCAGCCGATAACAAGCATTACCACCAGCGACACCGCTGTCAGCAGCATGGGGCCATGATGTGATACCAGCGCCATGACATTAGCCGAAACGGCGCACAGGCCACACAGAACCAGCAGCGCCAGCGCGCAGATGACGGCAAACTGCGGCGCGATAACCGTCGCCGCCTCGGCCAGCAGTTGTTTATCCGACGCGCCGAGGGCACGCTTGATATACAGGGCGCGCCGTTTGGCGGCATTGACGACGGCGTTGACGTTAAAATAATTTACCGCCGTGGTCAGCAGCACAAAAAAAGCGGCGCCGTACAGGGTATGCAGTAACGGTTTGGCGATGCCTTTAGACAGATCATCGGCGTAACCAGCGTCGTAATGCATTTGCCGGATATTTTTGGCGCTGAAATGCATAAATTCGCCGGGCGCATAGGGCGCGCCGGGCAGCTGCGGCGCATACCGCCCCACCAGGTTATCCAGCAGCCGACGGTCGAACGGCGCGGCCGAGGCGGTCTTGATAAAAACAAATGTATGAACGTGATACCAATCGGCCCGCTTGTCATGGTAGCCGTCCATTACCGCGGGGGAAAAGGCGATGATTGCCGGCATATCCACACTGCCGTCGGGACGCGGCTCAAGTATGTCCTTGATCACGAACCGGCCTTTGTCGCCCAGTTCGATGGTCTTGCCCCGGGGCGACGCCAGCCCGAGATAGCGCCGGTTAAACGCCGGGGTAATATAGATTTCGTTCGCCCCCAGCGCGGTGGGTGCCCGCCGGTAGGGGTTGAGCTCGGCCAGAAAGCCGGGACTTACCGCAAACACCGGTACGCGGTGGGCAAGCCGCCCCTCGCTGCGTATCGAGGTGTATAGCCGCAGGGCGTAGGCGACGCGTTCAATTGCCGGCTGTTTTTTTAGCGCGTCGATTAACGGCAGCGGTACCTGGGCGGAGCGTACCTTATCGCCGTTGGGCGGGGAAAACAGGCTTTCAAGACGGTAGAGTCGCTGATGGTCGGGATAAAAGCGGTCCATGTTATAGTCGTCGATGAACATCAGCAGGATCAAAAAAGTGGCGACAAATCCCATGACGGCAATAACAATCGCCAAGGGGGAGGCAATAGGATGGGCTTTTATATCATTGAAAAATTCATTCAGGATCATCAGCGGATTATCTCGGTGTGGGGAGTAAAAAACCACAATGCCTAGCTATTTATTATTTAGTTTATTTTGATAACAATTAATTTCTTAAGTAATTAAATAAAAATAGTTATTCAAGATAATTTTATAACGCACCTTACAATGATAAAAAAATATTATTCGCTTCTTAATTAGAGATGCTATTGATAATTTCGCCAATATATATTGCTTGTTTTTAACCTGATCTAACCCGCGTTTAGCTTTGATGAAAAAAAAGGCCGCCCGCCGGCGGCCCTTAGGCGGTTGGCATTCGCTTTACGCCCGTTTTTTGGTGGCGGTATCCATCCATACCGCCAGCAGCAGGATGGCCCCTTTGACAATGTATTGCCAAAATGTGGGGACGTCCAGCATGCTCATGCCGTTATCCAGCGAGGCCATGATAAACGCCCCCATTACCGCGCCGGCCACGCTGCCGACGCCGCCCGCCAGGCTGGTGCCGCCGATAACGCAGGCGGCGATGGCGTCGAGTTCGGCGATATTGCCCGCCGACGGCGACCCGGCGCCCAGCCGGGAGCTGAGGATAAGCCCGGCAATCGCCACCATCAGGCCGTTGATGGCGAATACCGCCAGCTTGGTGCGCTCGACATTCACGCCGGAAAGCCGCGCGGCGTCAATATTGCCGCCGATGGCGTAGACGCGCCGGCCGAACGCGGTGCGAGACGCCATAAACAGGCCGGCCAGCATCAGCGCCACCAGCACCAGTACCGGCGTCGGCACGCCACGGTAGTCATTGAGCAAATAGATGGCGCCCAACACCACGATGGCGGTAATCGCCTGGCGCGTCATATCCCAGGTCTTGGCCGGCACGGATAATCCCAGCCGCCGGCGATTGCCGCGCCGGCGCCATTGCCAGGCGATAAATACCGCCAGGCTGATACAGCCGATGCCGAAACCGGCGCCGCCCGGCAGATAGCTTTGGCCAATCTGCGACATGGCGGGCGAGGTGGGGGAAACGGTGGTGCCGTTGGTGATGCCGATCAAGATGCCGCGAAACGCCAACATGCCCGCCAGGGTAACAATAAACGAAGGCACCTTGCGGTACGCCACCCACCAGCCGTTCCAGGCGCCGAGCAGCAGCCCAAGCACCAGCGTCACCGCAATGGTCAGCGGCAGCGGCCAGCCCAGCCAGACGTCGAAAATCGCCGCCGCCCCGCCCAACAGCCCCATCATGGAGCCGACCGACAGATCGATCTCCGCCGAGATGATGACAAACACCATGCCCACCGCCAGGATGCCGGTAATGGCGGTTTGGCGCAGCAGGTTGGAGATATTGCGCGCGCTGAGATAGGAGCCTTCGGTGGTAAAGGTAAAAAACAGCATGATGACCACGATGGCGGCCAGCATGACGAAGACCTGCAGGTTCATGGATTTCAGTCTGACGCCGATGGCGGGAGCGGCAACCGCCGAACCGTCGGCGCGAATAATTTTAGACATGGGAGTCACTCCTGAGGGCTGCTTCCATGACCTGTTCCTGGGTCAGGCCGCGGTTGATAAGCGAGGCTTTGATGACGCCCTGGTGCATCGCCAGCACCCGATCGCTGATGCCCAGCACCTCGGGCAGCTCCGAGGACACCACGATAACGGCGATGCCCTGGCGCACCAATTGATTAATCAGCAGGTAGATTTCCTGTTTGGCGCCGATGTCGATGCCCCGGGTCGGCTCGTCAAGAATCAATATCTCCGGGCCGAGCAGCAGACATTTGGCCAGGATGGCTTTTTGCTGGTTGCCGCCGCTAAGCCGGCCGATAGGCTGCTCCGGCGAGGCGGTTTTCACCTTCAGCCGCGCGATGGCGTCGCGTACCGCGGCCTGCTCGCCGGCCTCGTCCACCATGCCCGACGCGCCGGTAAATTGCCTCAGCGCCGCCAGGGTGATATTCGATCCCACGCTCATCAGCGGCACGATGCCGTCTTTTTTGCGGTCCTCGGGCACCATGGCGATGCCTCGTCGCATCGCCTGGCGGCAGTTGGCGAAACGCACCGGCATGCCCTTGAGCATAATCGTGCCCTCCCAGCGTCCTGGATAACTGCCGAACAGGCACTGCACCAGTTCGGTTCTCCCCGATCCCACCAGCCCGGCGATGCCGAGGATTTCGCCTTTATGCAGGACAAAGGCGGCGTTATTGACGCGACGGATATGCTGGTTGACCGGATGCCAGGCCGTCAGGCCCTCCACCCGCAGGATCTCCTCGCCAATCTCATGGGGTTCGTGCGGGTAAAGCTCCGTCAGCTCGCGGCCCACCATCATGGTAATCAGCGCCTCCTCGCTCAGTCCGGCCGCGGCGCGGGTAGCGATATGCCTGCCGTCGCGGATGACGCAGATCATGTCCGAAATGGCCCTGACTTCATTGAGCTTATGGGAAATATAAATACAGGCGATATCGTGATTGCGCAGATCGTCGACGATATCGAGCAGGATGGCGGTTTCACTTTCGGTGAGCGACGCGGTGGGTTCGTCCAGGATCAGCAGGCGGACCTGCTTGTTAAGCGCCTTGGCGATTTCCACCAACTGCTGTTGGCCCAGCCCCAGTTCGCCGACCCGGGTATCGGGATCGATATCGAGCTTGACCTGCGCCAGCATCCGCTGGCAGCGCAGGTACATATTGTCATAATCCATGACGCCGTATTTCGCCCATTCGGCGCCGAGAAAAATGTTCTCCAGCACCGTCATCTGTTTTACCAGCGCCAGTTCCTGATGAATGATGGCAATGCCTTTATGTTCAGTATCGCGCACCCCGTGCGCCACCAGCGGCTCGCCGCCAAACAGGATTTCGCCCTCGAAAGTACCGTGGGGATACACCGCCGACAGTACTTTCATCAGCGTCGATTTGCCCGAGCCGTTTTCGCCGCACAGCGATAGCACCTGGCCGGCCTCGATGGCCAGCGAGACATTATCCACCGCCTTGACCTGGCCGAACCGCTTGGTGATGTTTTTCATTTCCAGCAAATATGATGCCACGATAATCAACCTCCGCAACCGGGCGGCCACACAGCGCGGCCCGGTTCATTACACGTCACAGACGACAGCCGGCGTTCAGGCGGATTAGTTCAGATCGGACTTCTTGTGGAATCCATCGGCGATAACCGTACTTTCTATATTGCTTTTATCCACCGAAATCGGCGTCAGCAAATAGGACGGGACATCCTTGAGGCCGTTATTAAGCGAGGCATTGGACTTGGGTTTTTCGCCATTGCCCAGTTGTACCGCTATCTCGGCGGCGGTGGACGCCAGTTGCTTGATAGGCTTATACACCGTCATGGTCTGGGTGCCCTGGTTGATACGCTGGATGCCGGCCAGATCCGCATCCTGGCCCGAGATGGCTACCTTGCCGGCCAGTCCCTGGGCGGCAAGCGCCTGGATGGCGCCGCCGGCGGTGGCGTCGTTGGACGCCACCACCGCGTCGATTTTATTGTTATTGGCGGTCAGGGCATTCTCCATGATTTTCAGGGCATTTTCCGGCAACCAGCCGTCGGCCCATTGATCGCCGACGATTTTTATCTTGCCGCTGTCAATCAGCGGTTTAAGCACCGCCATCTGCCCGGCGCGAAACATTTTAGCGTTATTATCCACCGGGGATCCGCCCATCAGGAAATAATTACCCTGCGGCACCCGTTTGACCAGGCTTTGCGCCTGGAGCTGCCCGACTTTTTCATTATCGAAGGAAATATAGAAATCCACATCAGCATTATTTATCATTCGATCATAGGCGAGGACTTTTATGCCTTCCCGTTTCGCTTCGGCGATAACGTTGCTTAATACTTGCCCGTTATAAGGAATAATCACCAACACGTCGACGCCGCGATTGATCATATTCTCTATTTGTGACATTTGCGTTTCTTCATTGCCGTTGGAAGATTGGACAAAAACATCGGCACCGAGGGATTTGGCCTTGTCGACAAAAATATCGCGGTCTTTTTGCCAGCGTTCCAGGCGCAGGTCGTCAACCGCCATGCCGATCTTGATTTGTTTGGCCATGCCCGGCTGGCTTAACAATACCAGCGCCGCGCAGGCGGAAAGCAGTAGGGTTTTCAGTTTCATGTTAATTCCTTATGTTACTTTTATAAGTATTTATTCAGCAAGGAAATTTGCCGAGCAACGGGTAAGAATCAAACCTCTACAAATGATGTTGCGTAGGGACACCTAAAAGGCGACAGCGTTAACCCTTGTAGTATTAGTGTTGAAAATCAGTAGCGGCAATTGCAAATTCTCACAACGGCGTTACGATATTTTGCACAAATGTGTATTCTGTGAGCAGCGCCTTATTTTATCGGCTAGCTAGCAGCCGGCTAATCATTGTCGCCAATATTTTTTCCCGCCCAAAAACCGCTTTTATCCGCCGTTCTCTGTGATCGAGTGCACAATTAATAATTCCATGAATGGCGTTGTGAAATAACGTAATTGATCGCGCCGGTGGGAATTACCAGAATCAAGCACAGATTTGTTTATTGCGCCGGCGGATTTACCCGCCGGCCCGGTAAATCCTGTCCGCTTCAGAACGGACCCGGTGTTCCCAAGGAGTCATTATGTCTCAATTCTTTGATCAAGTTGAAAAAATCCGTTTTGAAGGTAAGGAAAGCATCAATCCGCTGGCGTTTCATCACTATAACGCCGACGAAAAGATACTGGGTAAACGCATGGAGGACCATTTACGTTTCGCCGTGTGTTACTGGCATACCTTCTGCTGGGGCGGGACCGATATGTTCGGCGTGGGTTCCTTCGACCGTCCCTGGCAGCACGCGGGGGAGGCGCTTGCCCAGGCGCGGTTGAAAACCGATGTGGCCTTTGAGTTTTTCAGCAAGCTGGGCGCGCCGTATTATTGCTTCCATGATATTGATATCCTGCCGGACAGCCCGACCATTAAAGATTATCTGAATAACTTCGCCATATTGACCGACGTGCTGGCGCAAAAGCAGCAGCAGACCGGCGTCAAGCTGCTGTGGGGCACGGCGAATTGCTTTAGCCACCCACGTTACGGCGCCGGCGCGGCCACCAATCCCGACCCGGAAATCTTTGCCTGGGCCGCCACCCAGGTCAACAGCGCCATGGACGCCACCCATAAACTCGGTGGGGAAAATTACGTGCTGTGGGGCGGACGCGAAGGCTATGAAACGCTGCTGAACACCGATTTGCGCCAGGAGCGCGAACAAATCGGCCGTTTTATGCAAATGGTGGTGGAACATAAACATAAAACCGGGTTCCAGGGCGCGCTGCTGATTGAACCCAAGCCCCAGGAGCCGACCAAACATCAGTACGACTACGACGTCGCCACGGTCTATGGCTTTTTAAAACAATTCGGTTTGGAAAAAGAGATCCGGGTTAACGTCGAGGCGAATCACGCGACGCTTGCCGGCCATACCTTCCATCATGAAATCGCCACCGCCATCGCGCTCGGGATCTTTGGTTCGGTGGATGCCAATCGCGGCGACCCGCAGTCCGGCTGGGATACCGACCAGTTCCCCAACAGCGTGGAGGAAAATGCGCTGGTGATGTATGAAATCCTCAAGGCCGGCGGCTTTACCACCGGCGGGCTGAATTTCGACGCCAAGGTGCGCCGTCAAAGCACCGATAAATACGATCTGTTCCACGGCCATATCGGCGGCATGGATACCATGGCGCTGGCGCTGAAAGTAGCGGCGAAGCTCATTGAGGACGGTCGCCTGGATCAGATGATCAAGGCCCGCTACGCCGGCTGGAACGGCGATCTGGGGCAGCGGATTTTGCAGGGCAACCTGTCGCTTGCCGAACTGGCCCAGTACGCCGGCAAAAACGCCCTGGCGCCGGAGCATCGCAGCGGTCAGCAGGAACTGCTGGAAAATATCGTCAACCAGGTGCTGTTCAGCTAACAACCCCGGCGGTAAGGATAGCGTATGTATATCGGCATAGATTTGGGCACCTCGGGTGTCAAGGCCATCTTACTGGATGAGGCGCAGCATATCCTGGGCAGCCATACCGAGCCGCTGACGGTGTCCCGGCCGCGGCCGCTGTGGTCCGAACAGGATCCTGAGCACTGGTGGCTGGCTTGCGACCGCGCCATGCGCGCCCTTGCCGCCGGGCATGACCTGAGCGCGGTTCGCGCCCTTGGGCTGACCGGCCAGATGCACGGCGCGACGCTGCTCGATAAGCGGCGGCGGGTATTGCGCCCGGCCATTTTGTGGAACGACGGACGCAGTTTTGCCCAGTGCCGCGCGCTGGAAGACGAGGTTCCCCATTGCCGGGACATTACCGGCAACCTGATGATGCCCGGCTTTACCGCCCCCAAGCTGCGCTGGGTGCGCGAACATGAACCGCAGGTTTTCGCGCGCGTGGATAAGGTTTTGCTGCCGAAGGATTACCTCAGGCTGCGTATGACCGGGGATTTCGCCACCGATATGTCCGATGCGGCGGGAACCCTGTGGCTGGATGTCGGCCGCCGTGACTGGAGCGATGAACTGCTGGACGCCTGCGGACTGTCCCGGGCGCAGATGCCGCGCTTGTACGAGGGCGACCAGGTTACCGGCACCCTGTTGCCTGAAGTGGCGGCGGGCTGGGGCATGTCCCCGGTGCCGGTGGTGGCCGGCGGCGGCGACAATGCGGCCGGGGCCATCGGCGTCGGCCTGTACCGCCGGGGTCAGGCCATGCTGTCGCTTGGAACCTCGGGGGTCTATTTTGCCGTCAGCGACGGTTTTCTCAGCAATCCCGAACAGGCGGTACACAGCTTTTGCCATGCGCTGCCGGGCACCTGGCATCTGATGTCGGTGATGCTCAGCGCCGCGTCCTGTCTGGACTGGGCCGCGCGGCTGACCGGTATCGGCAGCGTACCCGCGCTGCTTGAGGCCGCCGCGCAGCGCCGTCCCGACGCCGCGCCGGTATGGTTTTTACCCTATCTGTCCGGCGAGCGCACGCCGCACAACAATCCCAACGCCACCGGGGCATTCTGGGGACTCACCCATGAACACGGCCCGGCCGATCTGGCGCGCGCGGTGGTGGAAGGCGTCAGCTTCGGCCTGGCGGACGGTATGGACGCCCTGCACCGCACAGGCCTGCGGCCGGACAGCATTACGCTGATTGGCGGCGGGGCGCGCAGCGAGTACTGGCGCCAACTGCTGGCCGATGTCAGCGGCGAGGCGCTGGATTACCGCACCGGCGGCGATATCGGCCCGGCGCTGGGCGCGGCCCGTCTGGCGCGGCTCAGCTGCCACCCCGGCGCGTCCTGGGCGGATATGCTGCCCGCGCTTACGCTTGAGGCCCGCTATACGCCGGACAGGGAGCGGCACGAGGCCTACGCCGAGCGGCGCAAGGTATTCCGCCGGTTCTATCGGCAGGTGGCGCATTTGAGGGAGTAGACTCTCGGCCGGCATTTTATAATGAATTTGTTAGCTGGCGCACATCCGGTCAATTCTTTCTGATAGTTCAAAGGTATATGCTGGCCTTCGACAGATTTTCGTGAGAACCCACCGTATGTTTGAAAAACGTTATCGTATCACTCTATTATTCAATGCCAATAAAGTGTACGACCGCCAGGTTATCGAGGGTGTCGGCGAGTATTTGCAGGCGTCGCAGTGCGATTGGGATATTTTTATCGAGGATGATTTTCGTTGCCGTATAAACCGTATCGAGGAGTGGCTGGGCGACGGCGTTATCGCCGATTACGACGATAACGAGATTGAACAGCTGCTCAGCGAAGCCAGGGTGCCGGTGGTCGGCGTCGGCGGCTCTTACCAGCACGCCGAGGAATATCCGCCGGTGCATTATATCGCCACCGATAACCATGCGTTGGTGGCCAGCGCCTTTTTGCATCTAAAGGAAAAAGGCCTCAACCGGTTTGCTTTCTACGGCCTGCCGGCCAGCAGCGGCAAGCGCTGGTCACAGGAGCGCGAGCAGGCGTTTCGTAAACTGACGGCGGATGAATATTACCAGCCCATCGTCTACCAGGGCGTGGAAACCGCGGTGGACAATTGGCAGCATGCGCAAAACCGGCTGGCCGACTGGCTGCAATCGCTGCCGCCGCAAACCGGCATTATCGCGGTGACCGATGCGCGCGCGCGCCATCTGCTCCAGGTATGCGAACACCTCAATATCGCCGTGCCGGAAAAACTGTGCGTTATCGGCATCGACAATGAAGAGCTGGCCCGCTGCCTGTCGCGGGTCGCCTTGTCCTCCGTGGCCCAGGGCACCCGCCAGATGGGTTACCAGGCCGCCAAGCTGCTGCACCAGTTGCTGAATAAATCACGTTTGCCGCTGCAACGGATCCTGGTGCCGCCGCTGAAAGTCATGGAGCGCCGCTCGACCGACTTTCGCTCGCTGCGCGATCCGGCGGTGATCCAGGCGATGCATTATATCCGCTATCACGCCTGCAAAGGCATCAAGGTCGAACAGGTGCTGGACGTGGTGGGCATGTCCCGCTCCAACCTGGAAAAACGGTTCAAGGACGAGACCAGCAAAACCATCCATAACGTCATTCATGAAGAGAAGCTGGAAAGCGCGCGCAATTTATTGATCTCCACCTCGCTCACCATCAACGAGGTGTCGCAAATGTGCGGCTACCCCTCATTACAGTATTTTTATTCGGTATTTAAAAAAGGGTTCGACATTACCCCAAAGGACTACCGGGAAAAATACGGTGAAATGTCTTACTAAGCCTCGGCTTTTTCCCGACGCGTTTGCATAATCAACGGCAAATGGGTTTCAATCCAGTCGGCCAGATCCTCGACGATGCCGCCGACCTCCAGGCCAAGTTCACTCAGGCTATATTCCACATGGGGCGGCATCACCGGCAGTGATTTGCGGACCACCAGGCCGTCGTTCTCAAGGCAGGCAAGGGTTTGCGCGAGCATCTTTTCACTGACGCCGCCGATTTTACGGCGCAGCTCGCTAAAGCGATGAGTCCCCTGCGCCAGGGCAATGAGCACCAGCACCCCCCAACGGCTGGTCAGATGTTTCAGCACTTCACGGGAAGGGCAATTGGCGTCAAGCAGCTCACCGCGCTGCATTTGCCGCGCCAGGGCGGATTTCGGCCCGGTCGGAGAATTCATATACGCACCTTTTTGTTAGTACTTACTTTAAGTAAGTATAGAGGCTATGATGAATTTTGTGCACCCACATCGGAGAAAAATATGATTGTGATTACCGGAGCGACCGGCCAACTGGGCCGTTTAGTCATCGCTGAACTCATGAAATCCCATCCGGCGGCGGAATTGGTGGCCGCCGTGCGCTCGCCGCAAAACGCGCAGGATCTGGCGGCATTGGGCGTGCAGATCCGCCAGGCCGATTATGATCGGCCCGAGACGCTGGACAGCGCATTGCGGGGGGCGACGAAACTGCTGCTGATCTCGTCAAATGACCTTGGCCAGCGCACGCGCCAGCACGGGGCGGTGATCGATGCCGCCAGACGCGCCGGGGTAACATTGCTGGCGTACACCAGCTTGCTGCACGCCGATACCAGCCCGCTGGGACTGGGGGCGGAACACCGCGCCACGGAAGCGCTGCTGCGTGATTCCGGCCTGCCGGTCGTGCTGTTGCGCAACGGCTGGTATAACGAAAACCACGCCGCCGGCATTCCCGCCGCCCTGGCCCACCATGCCCTGGCGGGCAGCGCCGGCGAGGGACGGATAGCCTCGGCCGCGCGCGCCGACTATGCGGCGGCGGCGGCGGCGGTATTAACCCTGGACGGCCAGGCGGGCAACGTTTATGAACTGGCGGGCGACAGCGCCTATACCCTGCCCGAACTGGCGGCGGAAATTACCCGCCAGTCCGGTACGGCGGTGAAGTATGTCGACCTGCCGCGGGACGAATACCAGGCGTTGCTTGTCCAGGCCGGATTGCCCGAGCCGGTGGCCGCGCTGCTGGCGGATTCGGATGCCGGCGCGTCGCAGGGCGGTTTGTTTGATGATGGCCGCCAGTTAAGCCGGCTGATCGGGCGCGCCACCACCCCTATCGGTGAGACGGTGGCCGCCGTGCTGAAAGCAGGCTAGTCGACAAAGCCCGCGTTCGATGCGCGTTGCTGAACGCCGGGCAGGTTGATTCGCCCTCGCCGCCAGGATGCGAAGCGTTACCCGCGCCTATAGCGGTTCAAGCACGATCAGCAGTACGCAGGCAATCAGCGCCACCAGAATAAAGGTGACGGCATGGCGCAGCAAGGAAGGGGCCTTGAGCTCGCCGCGCCCCAGGCTGCGGCGAAAAGATCCCGACTGCATGCCGTGCAGCGCCGATAACGCCAGGACAAAAATGACCTTGACGATAAGCGACGCGGACGGCGGCCAATTGCCCATCAGCGTCAGCGCCACGCCGGAAATCCAGGTGAGGATCATGGCCGGCAGCGTCAGGGTCTGGTTAAAGCGCTGGACGGCGCTGAATATCCGCAGGCCGGGCGCGCGCTCGGCGGCGGGTGTTTTTTTCCAGGCGGTCATCGCCACCGCCAGCAGCAGCATACCGCCGATCCATAGCGTAAACGCCACCAGATGCAGCGACTTTATCAGCATAAAGCTCATTATACCCGTTTCTCCTTAACCGGTGCGTCGTCCACACCCGGCCCGGCCGCACGCCGGGTGATCATTCCCATATTGAAAAACGTCCCGAACGGGATAAACGCCAGCAGCAGCAGCCGCGCCACCTGGGCTTTGCGCCACATGCCGCCGGAGGCGGTATTAATCACCATCCAGGCGTAAAACAAAAAGGCCAGTCCGTGGATCGGCCCCATTATTGCGCTTACCTGCGGCAAACCCGCGAGATGTTTTAACGGCACCGCGATACCCGTCAGGATAACCAGCGTACAGCCTTCCACCACTGACGCGAGATGCAGGCGCCTTAGCAGCGTAAGCTCCGCGCCGTCCAGTCCGGACCGCGCCTGATGGTCGATAGCCACATTCACCCTTATTACCGCGAGTCACGCTGGCGCGGGAAAGATATTAGAAATGTAGGGTTATTCTAACCGGGTAGCGCCATGGCGGCAAGCGGGGCGGGCCACGGCGGTGATAGGGACACCGGGGCGGACGTGGACCAACGGCCCCGGTGTCCGGCCGGCGCCGTTAGCCGCCGAAGGGACGCGTTTCACCCGCGGGCGGGCTGAACGCGGTGGCATCGTAGGAGAAGACCCAATTGGCCTCCAGGCCGCAGGCGTGCGGATTCATCAGCGCATTGAACCTGTACCTGACATCACGCCGGAACTGCTGCCAGGGGGTGGGCAAATGATAGATTTTACCCCGCTCGCGCGCCGAAAGCTGGACCCGGCTGGTGCGCGGCAACCGTTCGTCCTCGTATAACCGCAGCGCCTCGGGGATATCACCGGCATTGGCCGCCAGGACGCTGGCGAGCACATACCCGTCCTCTATGGCCATGGCCGCGCCCTGGGCGAGGAAAGGCAGCATGGGATGCGCCGCGTCGCCCAGCAGGGTGATATGCCCCTGCGACCAGCGTTGCATAGGGTCCCGGTCGAACAGGCCCCATTTCAAAACGTTTTGCGCGCAAGAGAGGATGCGCAGCAGATCGGGATGCCAGCCGCTGAAGGTGCGCAACAGCTCGTCGCGATTACTGGGCAAATGCCAGGACGCCTCCTGCCAGTCGGCGGCTTCGCTGACCGCGACGATGTTCAACACCCGACCGCCGCTGATGGTATAGGTCACCACATGTCCATTCGGGCCAAGCCAAACGGCGGAAACCGGGCTGATAAAGTCGGAACGCTCACCCAGGGCGATGGCGGCGCGCCAGCAGATATGCCCGGTAAAACGCGGCGCCTCGTCGCCGAACAGCGCATCGCGCACCACCGAATGAACGCCGTCGGCGCCCACGATCACGTCCGCCTCGAATTGCTCGCCATTATCAAAGCGGGCGACCGCTTTCCCGTCCAGGTTGAGCACCGATACGCAGCGCGCGTTATGGGTAATAAAGCGCGCATCGACCAGGCCTATCAGCATGGCGAGCAAATCGGCCCGGTGCAGGTGATAAAACTCCGCGCCGAACAGCTGGGGGCAGGCATCGGACAAGGGCGTGCGGAATTTCTCCCTCCCGGTGCGCCAGTTGCGCCCGACAATCGCCTGCGGCAGGTATCCCAGACGCTGAAGCTCGCCGTCCAGGCCAAGGGCCTTTAATACCTTTACCGCGTTGGGCGTCATTTGTACCCCCGCGCCCACTTCTCTAAACGCCGCGGTTCGTTCAAACAGATGTGCTTCCATGCCCCATTGCTGCAATGATGCGGTTAATGCAGCGCCACCGATGCCTCCGCCGATGACCCCTATACGAAGCTTACGATTCATTCAGTTAACCTTTAGTGAATAAACGTTTAATGAAATACCGCTCACACCTTTTGTCGGAACCCACCCGTGGATCGCAAGAAAACGGGGGTCAGGCATATGTCGGGAGGTTGGGGATGTTACCGGCCGTCCCGGCATGGGGAGTGCTAATGTCAGTCTTGTTCACCGCGACGGGCGGCGCAATGGCGGGGGCGTCATAGACATATTGCTTATTATTTTATGAATAACAGCTAGCTGTATATCTACACCTCATATCGCGCGTTGCGGGGGGATGGGCCTGACTCGCTCACCCCAGTCGCTTGGTAAAATAAGCGCCCGGGATTCGCGGCCGGAAAATGAGGGACGGCGCGGCGCCCGTTTTTTGCCTGGGTTATTGCTCCACCCGCAGGCCGTAGGTTTTGAATTTTTCCAACACCCGCATGATTTCATCACCGGACAATACCGGTACCGGATCGGTAATCGGCAGCAATTTTAAATACAGCGTGGCCAGCACTTCCACCTCATGGGCCAGCCATAGCGCCCTGGCCAGGTTTTCTTCCGCCGCGATAAGGCCATGATGCTGCAGCAGGATGGCCTTGCGATGTTTCATCGCCTCGGCCACATGTTCGGACAACGCCCTGCTGCCGAAAGTGGCGTAGGGCGCGCAGGGAATATCGTCTCCGCCGGCGGCGGCAATCATATAGTGGATGGCCGGAATCGGCCGGTTGAGGATCGATACGCCGGTACAGTTAACCGCATGGTTATGGACCACGGCGTTGGCGTCCGGCCGGGTCTGATAAACCGCCTGGTGAAAACGCCATTCGCTGGAGGGGATCTTATCGGTCTCGCCGTGCCCCTGGTCATCGACGAAAACAATGTGCTGTTCCGTCAATTGCTCATAGGCGATGCCGGATGGCGTTATCAGCATGCCGCCCTGGTAACGGACGCTGACATTGCCGGCGGTGCCCTGGTTCAATCCTAAACGCGTCATTTCCAGACAGGTGGCGATGATCTCGCGCGCAAGCGTCGTTCTTCCCATGATTACTCCTCAGGTTAATAAATGCCGTTTTTCCGCATAATAATTAACTGAACGACTTGCCTTGCCGTTACCGGGCATTATATTTGTGATCGTGACGACATTATTTTGATGAGCATGAGGATTTAACAATAATTGTGTTAAACAGAAATGTCCGTTTATTAGCGACATCCACCTAAACGGTCAATTCGGCTTACGAATGTTAATAACTGCCCGTTTTTTTAATAAACCTCAAATACGGACATTTACCCGTGATTATTTTTTATTTTTAAAGGAAAAAAGACCTTTGCTAATACCCTTTTTTAGTGACTAGCTTCACAATTTATTTACATAACGCGCCTTCTGCCTTACCCGCCATAGGTTTTTATAACCATCTGCCTTAGATTTTTTTCAGCGGAGGGATTTCGCGATATTCAACGTCATCGCCCCGCAGCGGCGGGTCCCTGCCGAGGTCCAGGGACAATGCAACGATATATTTAGTTGTTTATTAACGGATTATAACAATTGTTCCGATCGTCATCACAAAAAAAGCACAAATACTTTGTTTATTTCGTGAACATTTCATAAATTGCTAACTCGAGTTAGCTAACCGATAAAATGACGATAAAGTTCTTTTTTATCCGGAGGCGACATGTCTGCAGCGTTATTAACCATGAAGCATGTTACGAAACGGTTTCCCGGGGTGCTGGCCCTGGATAATGTTAATTTCGATTTACATCGCGGGGAGGTTCATGCGCTGCTGGGTGAAAACGGCGCGGGCAAATCCACGCTGATGAAAATTTTATCCGGCGTCTATTCCTGCGATGAGGGCCAGATAGAACTTGACGGCCGGCCGGTGACCATTACCAGCCCGATCCAGGCGGGGGCGCTGGGAATTGCCATTATTCACCAGGAATTCAACTTATTCCCCGATTTGACGGTGGAACAGAATATTTATATCGGCCGGGAACATCATAAACGCGCGAAATGGATCCTCGATGACGTGTCCCAGCGCCAGGCGGTGTCGGGTATCCTGCGCATGCTGAACCTGACCATCGATCCGGACAAACGTATCAGCGAATTAACCGTGGCGCAGCAGCAGATGGTGGAAATCGCCAAGGCGCTCTCGGTCAACGCCAAAATCCTGATCATGGACGAGCCCACCGCGGCCCTGACCGAGAGTGAAATCGACAGTCTGTTCAAGGTGATAGAACTGTTGAAGTCGCAGGGGGTAGCCATTGTTTATATCTCCCACCGCCTGGAGGAACTGGCGCTTATCGCCGATCGCGCCACGGTCATGCGCGACGGCAAATATATCGCCACCGTCGACTACACCATGGTGCGCATCGAACAGCTGATCGCCATGATGGTGGGACGGGAGCTGGGCGATATTTACCCCGCCCGGGCCGCCACCCCCGGCGCCGACGTGGTGCTGGGCGTGCGAAATCTCGGCCGCAAGGGGGTGCTGAACAATATCACCTTTGAACTGCGCAAGGGCGAGATACTCGGCTTCGCGGGGCTGATGGGCGCCGGCCGGACCGAGGTGGCGCGGGCGCTGTTTGGCGCCGATCCCATAGACTGCGGTGAAATAAGCCTGTCGGGCGTTGAGGTTAAAATAAACAGCGTCCACGGCGCCATTGCCCTGGGCATCGGCTACCTGACCGAAGATCGCAAAAAAGACGGGCTGGCGCTGGGCCTGTCGGTCGGCACCAATATTATGCTCAGCAGCTACCGGCACTATGCCAACGCATTAGGGATTATCGACGAAAAGCGATGTCACGCCGAAAGTGAACGCCTGCGCCGCCAGTTGCGTATTAAAACGCCGAGCCTGGAACAGCTGGCGGTAAATTTAAGCGGCGGCAACCAGCAGAAAATTATCATCGCCAAATGGCTTTGCAAGAACTCGGAAATACTTATTTTTGATGAACCGACACGCGGCATTGACGTGGGCGCCAAGCTGGAAATATACGACCTGATGAACCGTCTAACGGCGGAAGGTAAATCCATCATTATGATTTCCTCTGAATTACCGGAGATCCTGGGTATGTGCGACAGAATATTGGTAATGCGTCAGGGGCGTATTACCGCCGAGCTGTCGGCCGGGCAGGCCAATCAGGAAAATATAATGAAATATGCGACGCTGGAGGGGTAAATTATGATTGGCGTAACCAAATACTTACAGAACGGCTCCAATAAAAAAATAAGCAATAAAGCGTTGCTGATGCGTTTTGCTCCGCTGCTGAGTTTGATCCTGCTGATGATATTTTTCAGCCTGGGTTCGCCGTTTTTCCTTAATACCGAAAACCTGATGACCATCGCCCTGCAAACCTCGGTGATAGGCATCATGGCCATCGGCGTGACCTACGTCATCATTACCTCCGGCATCGATCTGTCGCTGGGGTCGGTGGTGGCCTTTTCCGGCGTGGCCGTCGGCCTGGGAGCGGCGGCCGGACTGCCGCTGGCGCTGTGTATCCTCTGCGGGGCGCTGGGCGGCGCGTTGTGCGGTTATATCAACGGCTTCCTGGTGGCCAGGGCGGCCATTCCGCCGTTTATCGCCACGCTCGGCCTGATGATGTCGGTGCGCGGCATCAATATGGTGCTGACGGACGGCCGCGCCATATATTTTTCGCAATATCCCGGATTCAAAACCCTGGCCCAGGGCAAGCTGTTCGATTTTCTGCCCTACCCGGTTATCTACCTGATCGTGCTGGCGGCCATTGCCGCCTATATCCTGAAAAGAACCGTCATCGGCCGGTATATCTACGCCATCGGCAGCAATGAGGACGCCGCCCATTTATCGGGAATCAAAGTCAGGAAGGTCAAGGTATTCGTTTATCTCTTCTGCGGCATATTGACCGGCATCGCCGGGGTCATATTGGCATCGCGGCTGAACTCCGGACAACCGACCGTGGGCGTGGGCTATGAGCTTGAGGCCATCGCCGCGGTCGTGATCGGCGGCACCAGCCTGATGGGCGGCATCGGCACCATCGGCGGCACTATTATCGGCGCGTTTATCATGAGCGTGCTTAAAAATGGACTGAATTTAATGGGCGTGTCGCAATTCTGGCAAATGGTTGCGATGGGCATTGTCGTGGTTGCAGCGGTGTATCTGGATACATTGCGCAAAAAAATCTAATTCACCGACGTTCCTATTACCTAAAAAATATAACTTTGGAGGTTGTCATGATGAAATTAATCAGGCTGTGCGGCTTTGCGCTGATGACGTTTTACGGCGCGGGCGGTGCTTATGCCGCCACCGGCGACATCTATATCCCGGTGGTCAGTAAAGGCTATCAGCATGAATTTTTCCAAACGGTAAAACTGGGTTCGGAGGCGGCGGCAAAAGAATTAGGCATAAAAACCAGTTTTGTCGGCCCGGCCGACGAAACGCAAATCGCCGAACAAATCCAGCTGATGGAAAATACCATTACGCGCCAGCCCAGCGGTATTCTGCTGGCGGCGTTGGATGCCAACGCGCTGGTGCCGCTGGTGGAAATGGCGCACAGCAAAAAAATCGCCGTCGCCACCTTTGACTCGGGCGTCAACTCCGATATCCCGGTAAGTTTTGTCGCCACCAATAACGTCAAGGCCGGCTCCGCGGCGGCGGACGCCCTGGCGAAAGAGGTGGGGGGCAAAGGCAAGGTCGGCATTATCGCCCATGTGGCGGGCACCACGTCGGCGATAGAGCGCACCGAGGGTTTTACCAAGACCATTAAGGAAAAATACCCCGCCATTACCGTGTTGCCGGTGCAATACAGCGATGGGGATCCGCAGAAAGCCATGGATAAAACCATCGATATGGTGCAGGCCAATCCCGATCTGGCCGGCATCTACGCCACCAACGAGGGTTCGACGCTGGGCGTGGCCAACGCCATCGACAGCCTGAGCCTGGCCGGCAAGGTCAAGGTCATCGGGTTCGACAGCACCGAGGCCATCATCGGCTTCCTTAAGTCCAATACCCTGCAGGGCTTTATCGTTCAGGACGCTTACCAGATTGGCTACCAGGGCATCAAGACCCTCGACGGCTACCTCAAGGGCCAAACGGTGGCAAAAGTCATCGATATCCCGGTGAAATTCGTTACCCAAAACAATCTTAACGATCCGGCCATTCAGAAATTGCTCTATCCATTCGGCAAAAAATAGCCGTCAACCTCAGAAGGAATTGCCATGAGCAACACATCAGCTTCCCCACAGCGGCATGACGATATGCCGGCCATCGGCATACGCCCGGTTATCGACGGACGGCGCCTGGGCATCCGCGAATCGCTGGAAGAACAAACCCTGTCCATGGCGCGCGCCACCGCCGCCCTGTTGACCGAGTCCCTGCGTTATCCCAACGGCGAGCCGGTAGTGTGCGTCATTGCCGATACCTGCATCGCCGGGATGGCGGAATCCGCCGCCTGCGAACGCAAATTCAGCAGCCGCAATATCGGCCTGACCATTACCGTGACGCCGTGCTGGTGTTACGGCAGCGAAACCATCGATATGGACCCCTTCCGGCCGAAAGCCATCTGGGGATTTAACGGCACCGAGCGCCCCGGCGCGGTGTACCTGGCCGCCGCGCTGGCCGGCCATAACCAGAAAGGCCTGCCGGCGTTCGCCATCTATGGCCACGACGTGCAGGACGGCGGCGACGGCGCCATTCCCGACGACGTGCGGGAAAAACTGCTGCGTTTCACCCGCGCCGGCATCGCCGCGGCGTCCCTGCGCGGTAAAAGCTATCTGTCGATAGGCGGCGTCGCCATGGGCATCGCCGGATCCATTGTCGATCACGACTTTTTTGAATCCTGGCTGGGCATGAAGGTGCAGGCGGTGGATATGACCGAGCTGCGCCGCCGCATGGATCAGGGTATTTATGATGAGCAGGAGCTGGAACTGGCGCTGGCCTGGGCGGACAACGCGTTTCGTTTCGGCCGGGACAAGAATGCGCAGCAGTACCGCCGCGACGCCGGCCAAAGCCGGGGGGTGTTGCGCGACAGCCTGCTGATGGCCATCTGTATCCGCGACATGATGCAAGGCAGCGACAAGGTGGCGGCCAAAGGGTTTATCGAAGAGTCGCTGGGCTATAACGCCATCGCCGCCGGCTTCCAGGGCCAGCGGCACTGGACCGATCAATACCCCAACGGCGACACCGCCGAGGCGTTGCTCAACAGCTCGTTCGACTGGAACGGGGTGCGCGAGCCGATGGTGGTGGCGACGGAAAACGATAGCCTGAACGCCGCCGCCATGCTGTTTGGCCGCGCCCTCACCGGTACCGCGCAAATTTTTGCCGACGTGCGCACCTACTGGTCGCCGCAGGCGGTGGAACGGGTTACCGGCCATCGGCTTGAAGGCCGGGCCGCGGCGGGCATTATCCATTTGATCAACTCCGGTTCGGCGGCGCTTGACGGCAGCTGTCGCCATACCGACGGCGCGGGCAACCCCACCATCAAACCGCATTGGGACGTCACCGAGGAAGACGCGCGGGCCTGCCTGGAGGCCACCGAGTGGTGTCCGGCCATCCATGAATATTTTCGCGGCGGCGGTTATTCATCCTGCTTTTTAAGCCGGGGCGGCGTGCCTTTTACCATGACGCGCGTCAACATCATCCGGGGGGTCGGCCCGGTGCTGCAAATCGCCGAAGGCTGGAGCATTGATTTGCCCGCCGACGTCCACGATACGCTGAACCAGCGTACCGACTCTACCTGGCCGACCACCTGGTTTGCCCCCCGGCTGACCGGACAGGGACCGTTTCGCGACGTCTACTCGGTCATGGCCAACTGGGGCGCCAATCACGGGGTGCTGAGCGTGGGCCACGTCGGCGCCGACTTTATTACCCTGGCGGCGATGCTGCGCATCCCGGTGTGCATGCATAACGTGGCGCAGGAAGACATCTATCGGCCCTCCGCCTGGGCCGCCCACGGCATGGACCCGGAAGGTCAGGATTACCGCGCCTGCGCCAACTACGGCGCGTTATATAAAAAATAACCCTGGCGGCGCGCGGCCGGCCCCTGCGGGATTGCCGGCGCCGCCGCCCCCATTATGCGAGTCGGGAGTGCCCATGAACCAAGACGTGGTTATCGTGCTGGACTGCGGCGCCACCAATATCCGGGCGATCGCCATGGCCCCGGACGGCCGGGTGGTCGCCAAAGCGGTTATGCCGAACGCCAGCCTGCCGGCGACGGAAAATCCCGACTGGCAAATCTGGTCGCTGGACGCCATTATGGACAGCTTCAGCCAGTGCGCCCGCCGGCTGGCGGGCGAACTGACGTCCTGCCGGGTGCGCGGTCTGGCCGTGACCACCTTTGGCGTCGACGGCGCCCTGGTGGACGCGCAAGGCGCCCTGCTGTATCCGGTTATCAGCTGGAAATGCCCGCGTACCGCGCCGGTAATGGCCGATATCGCCCGCTTTATCAGCCCGGCGGAATTACAGGCCATATCGGGTATCGGCCCGTTCAGTTTTAATACCCTGTATAAACTTGTCTGGCTGAAACAGCACCATCCCGGCCTGCTGGCCAAAGCCCACGCCTGGCTGTTTATCTCGTCGCTTATCAATCACCGCCTGACCGGCGCGTTTACCACCGATCGCACCATGGCCGGCACCAGCCAGCTGCTGGACGTCGGCCGCGAGCGCTTTAGCGAACGGATCCTGGCGGCCGTCGGCCTGGACGCCGCGCTGTTTCCGCCGCTGGTGAACGCCGGCGACAGCATCGGCGCGCTGCTGCCCGCCGCCGCCGCGCGGCTGGGGCTGCCGCCGGGCCTGCCGGTCATCGCCGCCGGCCATGACACGCAGTTCGCGCTGTTCGGATCGGGCGCCGGGCTTGATCAGCCGGTGCTGTCCTCCGGCACCTGGGAAATACTGATGGTGCGCAGCCGGCGGGTGGACACCGGATTATTACCGGCCATCGCCGGGTCTACCTGCGAGCTGGACAGCTGCGCCGGCCTGTTTAATCCCGGCCTGCAATGGCTCGCGTCCGGCGTGCTGGAGTGGGTGCGGCAGCTTTGCTGGGCGTCGGCGCCGTCCGCCGGGGTTTATGACGAGATGATTCGCGAGGCGCGGGAAGTGCCGCCCGGGGCGGACGGCGTCAGGATGTCCGGTTCCCTGCTGGCGGCGGGAGCGGGCCTGGCGAGCTGGCGGGGGCTGTCGCTGGCGGCCCGGCGCGGGCATATTTACCGCGCCGCGCTGGAGGGCCTGGCCATGACCCTGCGCGATAACCTGGCGCTATTGGAACAAATAGGGCATTTCACCGTCAGTGAACTGACGCTGGTGGGCGGCGGCGGTCGCAACGCGTTGTGGAATCAGATCAAGGCCGATCTGCTGAATGTCCCGATCAAAGTCATCAATGAGGCGGAAACCACGGTATTGGGCGCCTCGATGTTCATCTGGAGCGGCATCGGTTATGTTCCATCGCCGGAGCATGCCCGTGGCCTGGTCGCCTATCAATATCAATGGTTCAGGCCGGGCGGCGACTATGCCGACGTTCAGTGGTCGCCGCCCGGCCTGCCGTCATCTCAACCTGGAGTTCCCGTATGCTGAAACTGATATCACCGCTTATCTCGCCGTCGTTGCTTAAAACGCTGGCCGAAATGGGGCATGGCGACGAGATTATTTTCGCCGATGCGCATTTCCCCGGTCATTCCCTCGGCCCGCAGGTGCTGCGCGCCGACGGTCTGGACATCGGCCCGCTGCTCGCGGCGGTGATCCCGCTGTTCCAGCTCGACAGCTACGCCGCGCCGCTGGTGATGATGATGCCCGGCGAAGGGGATGAACTGGACCCGGCGGTGGAAACCCGCTACCTGCGGGCCCTGTTTGGCGCGCACACCCCCCAGCCGGTAACGCGCATCGACCGCTATGCTTTTTATGAGCGCGCCCGGCGCGCGTTTGCCATCGTCATGACCGGCGAACGGGCAAAATACGGTAATATCTTGCTAAAAAAAGGCGTAACGCCCATATTTTGACCCCCCGATGCCGTATCTTATGCCGACAAGCGCTTTCGCGCCCTTGACCGGGGGCCGGAGGCTGCGCATCGGGTAGCGGGAGGGCAGATGAAATCAACGCGGCAGCAAGACATCCTGGCGTTAATATCCCAGCAGGAAGTCCTGAAGGTAGATGAACTGGCGGCATGGTTCGAGGTCAGCAAGGAAACCATACGCCGGGATTTCAACAGCCTGCAGGACCAGGGCCTGATCATCCGCCAGCATGGCAGGGCCAAGGGCATTCCCCGCGGCCAACCGGACAGCGGCGATTCGTTTAATGCCCGCGTCAAAAGCCATCTGAACAGCAAGGCCGATATCGCCGACCAGGCCTTGACCTGGATCGACGAGGATATGGTGATTGCCCTGGACGCCAGCACCACCTGCTGGTATCTGGCCAAAAAACTGCCGGATATTCCGCTGACCGTGTTTACCAATAGCGTCCGGGTTTGCCGCGAGCTGGAAAAAAAATCCCATGTCACGCTGGTCAGCTCCGGCGGCACCCTGCAACGCAAATATGCCTGTTATGTCAATCCGTCGCTGTTTTCCATCGTCAAGCATCTCGATATCGACCTGTTTATCTTTTCCTGCGAAGGCATTGATAATGATGACATTATGTGGGATTCAAACGCGATAAACGCCGATTATAAGGCGCTGATGCTCAACAAGGCCACCCAGTCGCTGCTGCTGATGGACAAAAGCAAGCTCGGGCGCAGGAGCACGGTGAAAATCGGCCCGCTGGCGCTGGTGGAGCGGGTCATTTCAGATACCGAGTACGACAAGCCGCAAATCTGATGCCGCCGGCCGATAGCGCGACGTATTGACCCCGGGAGCCGGCCGGGGGGGCAACAACGCCGGCAAACCGCATCGATGCTTGAATATTAAAATCCTACTATTTATTGCAAGCAAATAGATATATTAACGCTAAATCATTGTGTGTAAATTGACGTGAAAATTTTAACTTTTTGATGATTTTTTCACACCAATGACATAAGTTATCTACCCGGACATCAAGGAAGAATAAGCTATATGCTTAACATTATTGATATTAATCATCTCGCATCAGAATTATTAGAGGCTGGAAAATCCAGCATGAAGTTAGCCCAATTACCCACGGAAAAAGAAGGCTTAATTAACCTCATTAATAACGAAGCCGGTTATGAAAACGGCGCCGCCATTCCGTTCCTTCCCTTCGCCCGGCTTAATTCAAGCAAAGAGCGGGCGGCCTGTCTGGAAAAAATGGCAAAGGTCGTCGCGTCGGGCCAGTTTACCAGCGGAGACTTTATTGCCCGGCTGGAAAAACGGCTGGCGGAGTATTACCGGGCGTCCTCATGCATCGCCACCAGCAGCGGGACGGACGCGCTTAAAATAGCGTTGAAGGCGGTCGGGGTCGGCGCGGGTGATGAAGTCATCGTGCCGCCCAACTCTTTCGCCGCCACGGAAAACGCCATATTTTCCATTGGGGCAAGGCCGGTTTACGGTAATATCGATGCCAGTTTCAATCTCAGCCCGTCGGAGATCCCGCGGCTGGTTACCGCGCGCACCAAAGCCATCCTGGCCGTTTGCCTGTACGGCTCCATCAGGAATATGAGCGCCATCGCCCAGGAGGCCAGGCATCACGAGCTGCGCGTCATTATCGACGCGGCGCAGTGTTTTGGCATACCGGATATCATCAATTACGGCGATGTGGTGACGCTGAGTTTCAATCCATTTAAAAACATCGGCGGTTTCGGCAAGTCGGGCGCGTTGCTGACCTGTTCCTCGGCAATAGCCAAAAGAGCGCGGCAATTTTCCCACCACGGCTTTTGCGAGGGTAAAAAAAACGTCAAGGTCCAGAATTGGGGATATAACAGCCGGATGGATAATATCCAGGCGGCGACGTTATTAGCCAAATTATCTTTTTTTACCTTGAATGCGTTAAAACGATCTTATCTGGCTTATCGTTATATCAAGAAACTTACCCCCCTGGAAAACCGTGGATGTATTACATTGCCGGTCGAAAAAAAGGCGAATACCTGGAATTTATTTCCCATACGGGTGATTGCGGGCAAGCGTGACGAGCTGATACGCTTTGCCAAAATCATGAATATTGAATTTGATATTTATTATCCCATATTAGGCTATGATGGAGCCAATGAATACGCCTTAACCTATCAGGACAAAATAAGCTTCGCCACCAGCCGCAGTATTCATGCCTCGGTGCTGCAAATACCCTTGCACAATCACATGTCCCTGGAAGAGCAGGACCGGATAGTCAGCGTTATCCACCAATTTTTTCAGTGAGCAGGCCCGTTTGCCGGGACGATGGTGGACAATCGCCGGCCGGTTGCGCCAGTATGGCGTTCAATGCGACCGGCCCGCGCCATTGCCCGGCGCGGCCGGAAAAACCGCCGGCGCCGGCAAAGGATTGCCGGCGCCGGGAATGAGGCGATTTCCGGTTAAATGAACCAACGTTTCTTAATTAAAGAAATAAACTTTTAAAAACTTGAGCTTGATCGCCCCGCTCTTTATTTTTTTGCCATTCCATCAACGGACCTGGCAACGGCAGAAAGGTTTCTCACCGCGCCAGGCGTTAGGGTTGACATCGACAATGATGATGAGGGTCTGTTGACCATCGTCGCCATGCCCTGTCAACGCCTTACCCGGGGATTCATGACAATGAAAATACGTTCCATAGGTTTACCTCAGTACCTGGCTTATGGCTCCGGCGACTTCCTGGGGGCGGGCACCACCGCCCTGACCGCCGCCTGGCTGCTTTATTTTTACACCACCTTCTGCGGCCTTTCGCCCATCGAAGCCACCTTTATCTTTGCCTGCGCGCGGGTACTGGACGCGGTGGTCAGCCCGCTGATGGGCTACCTGACCGATAACTTCGGCGGCACCTGGCTTGGCAAGCGCTTCGGCCGCCGCAAGTTC